>PWMP01000026.1 GCA_003558145.1 Elusimicrobiota bacterium | reverse complement strand
GCTGGAAGGAAACCTAGCTGTGTCTGGGTCCCTCTGAAAAGGCCTTTGCCGGTCATCCTCCCGGATCCTACAGCAAGAAGAGACTGCCGGGTACTGTATCCGGCCCCGGCCGGGTCAAGCTCGGGTATCATATATGAAACTATTCTTCTTCTCTGATATTCCCTGAGAGAGTTCGCAGCGGTAAAACCTCCGGCTGCCGCTGCCCAAAAAACGGCAAGCGCTACCGCAAGCACGCTGTAGGAAAGCCGGCGGTTAATTCTTTTTATTTCAATGAAAAATACTGTTATTGCTGCAGATATGAGGACCGGTATCAAAATGTACCTGAGCTGAAGCAATGTGCTGCCGCGAAAATAAAGATAGCTCTGGGCCATAAGAGAACTAAGAGCTATAATCCCTATAACCGTAACGCCTCCAAGCCATCTGACATTAAGCCTGGAGACAGAAAGCATTCCGATAAGTACAGGGATAAAAAGTATGGCAGTTCCCGCGTCAGGCTGGATTACTATCAGGGCCGCTGATGATATCAAAGCCAGAACAGGTAGAAAAAGGCCGTTTTTCTTTTCTAATGCGTAGGCGGCAAACAAAATAAAAGTGAGCTTTGCAATTTCCGACGGCTGAAAATAAAAAACTCCGAGATTGAACCACCTCTGACTGCCGTGAACCCTTGTACCTACAAGCAGAACTGCAACCAACAGTATTGTTGAAATCAAGTAAAAAAGAGGAGACAACTCCTGGATAAATTTATATGAAAAATTCTTAAAAAAGAACATAGCAATCAACCCGGCCAAAGCAGCTGATGCCTGTTTTATGTAAAGATTCTCATACCCGGGATAGTGCAGACCGGCGGACATAATGGCAACTATTCCCCACAGGCTTAAAATCAATACGGTTACAATAATGATTTTCTCTATACGCCTGGACATTATCAGGAACCCGTTCTGAACTTTTCCCGCAAAACCGCAGCCGCAACAGGCAATGCGCTTACAGAACCCGTTCCGCCGTGCTCAACCAGCACAACTATGGCTATCTGCGGGTTATCTACAGGCGCAAATGCAGTGAACCAGCCATGGTCATCGCCAAAAGGATTTTGGGAAGTGCCTGTTTTACCCCCGGTTTCCGCCCCTACACCGTAAAATCTAATAGAAGCGCCTGTCCCGTACTGAACAGCTTCCCTGAGCGCATTTTTCACAAAAAGAACATCTTCAGGATTTATCTCCGCCTTCTGCGTTGCCGGGGAATCAAATTTCTTTACTTCTTTTCCGTCGCCGGAAACAATCATTCTTACGCCGTAGGGCTCTCTATACCTGCCTTCGCATGCGATAAGAGAAGTAAGACGCAGAAGCTGGACAGGCGTAACAAGGATATAGCCCTGTCCGATACTTAAATTTGCCGTGTCTCCCGGGTACCATATTTCCCGGACGGTTCTTTCTTTCCAGGAAGAGGAAGGGATCAAGCCCGGCATTTCACCGGAAAGCAATTTCTGCACCCTGGCTCCCAGCCCGGCGCGGCGCGACATATTAACAATTTTATCATGGCCTACTCTAAGCCCTGTTTGGTAAAAATATACGTTGCAGGATTCGGCTATTGCCTGTTTCATATCAACCCTGCCGTGGCCTCCTTCTTTCCAGCACCGGAATACTCTCCGGTCAAACCCTATTTCTATGCTGCCGGTACAGTTGTATTCTATTTCAGAAGAAGCAGGGTCACTTTCAAGGGCCGCCATGGCTACAACACTCTTGAATACGGAACCCGGAGAAAACTGCCCTTTTATAACCCGGTCAAAAAGAGGATTCATCGGATCAGCAAATAAATCCCTGGCCCTGGCGGGTTCAAGAGCAACCGTGAATTCTTCCGGATTAAAACCAGGGCTTGAGAGCCACACAAGTATTTCCCCCGTTCCGGGATCCATTGCAATAACTGCGCCGTGGTTTTCACCCATTGCCTCTGCAGCAGTTCTCTGCAGCCTTGCATCAATCGTAGTAACAATATGGCTTCCGATTTGCGGTTCCACTTCTTCAAGAATTTTCCGGTGCCTGCCTATTACTCCTACTTCAATTTTTCTGTAGCCGCGCCGGCCCATTAAATAATGCTCAAATTCTTTCTCAATCCCTGTTTTGCCGATAATATCACCCATGCGGTATCCATACCTCATCATTCTCTGCAGTTCGGAAGGATTTATTTCACCTATGTATCCCGTAAAATGTGATATGCTTTCCCCCTGAGGATATTTTCTGATAGGGTTTGTCTGTATAAAAACTCTCGGCAATCTATGGTGATTTTCTTCTATAGTAATAATTTCATCCCGGCTTAAATGACGGAAAAGGACTGCCGAACCTTCTCTTCCCCTTTCGATTGATGCAAATCTTTGCATAGTATCTTCAACCGAACGGGCCGTGAGTTCCTGAAGAATACGGGCTATTTCTTTCTTGTGTGCATCTGTGAGTCCCTCAAGTGATACGTAAAGGGAATAATTCGGACGATTTCCGGCAAGCACTTCGCCCCTTCTATCCAGTATTTCACCGCGCGGCGCCCTTATATACGAGTAGTGTATGCGGTTTCTGTCGGCTCGGTTGAGGTAATAACTGCCCTGTACCAGCTGAAGCTGAACCAGACGCAAGAAGATAATCAGCGAAAATACGCTAAGTACAATTACCGGCCATAGCAGCTTTTTTCCTGCGTAATGTCTCCAAAAATAATATTTTTTACCGGGCATAAATAATGAGTATTATCTTATAAACAATAGGGGATACAGCCGCATTCAACATTGAATACAATAAAATGGATCCAAAGTTTATGGTATACGGTTCAGCAAATATTCTCCTAATCAAAATAGCTAAAAGGCTGTAGGTTATAATAAGAATAAAAGTAAGAAAAAACTGAAAAATGATATTCCCCTCTGAAAATTTTCCTTTCATTTTGCCAGCTGTGAAACCCAATAATGTCCTTAAGAGAGCCCTTTCACCCAAAAGTCCGGCCGTTAAGACATCTTCAAGCAAACCTGAAAAAAAACCGAATGACTGTCCCTTTTCGGAGCCCCTTACAAGAGCGATATTAATTGTCACAAGAGACAAAAGATTAATCCCTATACTGCCTATACCAAGGTACCTGTGTAAAAGAACGTGAAGTATAAAAGCTGCTATTAAAAGAACAATCATATTAAAAGTCCCTCAATGTCCGGCTGCCGCTTTTGACCACATGTACATATCTTGTGTTTTGCGGATAGATAAAAGGTCTAATCGAGATAATCTTGCCCATGGAAAATTCGCGGCTTTTTATCTCTGCTGCCGTTCCTACAGCAAGTCCAGCAGGAAAAACTCCTCCTGTACCGCAGGTATATATTTCCCCACCCGGCTTGATATCGGAACCGGGAGGTACATAGTCAAATTGTATGTCCCACCCGCTGCTTCCAGCAATAACTCCTCTTACATTACCGCCGGTTATTCCACCGGCCGTGGATCTGGACCGATTGAGGGAAGGAGGGTGTCAGACCCTGTTTTTTCCCTTAGCGGGCTTTGTAGTTTGTGAAAAATCTTACCTTTGCAGTCCTGAAAATCAATTTATTATGGCAAGTCCAAAGTCAGTGGCCCTCT
>PWMP01000101.1 GCA_003558145.1 Elusimicrobiota bacterium | reverse complement strand
TATTTTTGAAGCATCTTTTACTTTGTCCTTTATGGCCGTGTGGGCTATACTTTATCTTAGCGGCCCGCTCAGAAAAATATTTACCAGGATAATATCCGGGTGGGGGATGATGGTCTTTATCCTTTTTTCCGCCTCGGCAATAATATTTATGGTGGTATCTCCCTGGCTTTATTCAAATGCAGTGTTCCTTACATGGTATATTACAATATTTGCGGCGCTTTCCGCCGGAGCTTACTTTCTTGAAAAGAAAGCGCCTCTTTTCGGTCTGAGTTTTGAAGGATGGCCCCGGTTTATATCCGGTTTTTTCTGTATTCAGCTGGCTATACAGATCGGAATGATGTGGCCTCTTTCCGGACTTTATTTTAATCGCTTTCCCATCGCCGGGATAATCGCTAATTTTATCGCAATACCGCTGATAGGTATAATTGTTCCGCTGGGAATGATGGGGCAGCTTTTTACGTTTATCCCTGGTATAGGTGAATCGATAGGGCTTGCAATGGGCGGCGTGACTACGGTAATGTCGGAGTTTTTTCTTGTCATGGCAAGATTTTTCCGTATGTATTTTCCTTATCCTGTTCAGGCGGCGCCTACCACTTTGTGGCTTGTGGTTTACTATGTTTCGGTAGTTATTTTTGCCTATAACGCTCAAATCAGAATTTTTCTTGAACGTGCCTTCAAGCTAAGCGGGCGCGCTGCGGTGTGGGTAGTTATTTTGGCGGTGACAGCAATATATTCATCCGCTTACTGGGGGCCCGGAATTTTTGCCAGCCGGATAAAAGAAAGAGGAGAAGCGCTTGTCACTTTCTTTGACGTTGAATTCGGAAACTCCATATTAATCCAGACTCCCGGGGGAAAAGCAATACTTGTTGACGGGGGCCACAGGGGAAATAGCCGTTACTGGACAAGAGGCGGTTGGGGTCAGGGAGAATCGGTTCTTCTTCCTAATCTTTCCGGTTATAATATTCAGAGAGTGGATAAGATGATAGTTACAAATCCGCTTCCGGAGAATGTGGGAGGGCTGATATATATTCTTGAGAACTTTACAGTCAGCGAAGTATGGGACGGGCTTAACCCGGAGCAGTTTAAAAAAGATGTATCATATCCCGAATTTCTTCAGCTTCTTGGAGATCTGAGGCTTGAAGTTCTTAGTGACCGACCTTTGCCGGTAGGAACTTATTTAAATTACTATGACTTTTTAAATGCCGGACTTGCCCCGCAAAGGGTGATAGATGCGATGACTGTTAGGGAAATGGTGCTCGGAGAAAAACCTACGCCCCACCTTCACCTTAGCGAGGGAGTGGTTGTCCATTCCGAACAGATAGGGGATAAGGAGTTTATACTGAAAGCCCTGAATCCGCCTGCAGAGAGAATTACCGGGACTGAGGATGATATGAAAAACAATTCGGTTGTTCTTAAAATGTCTTACGGAACGCGAACTATGCTTTTTACTTCCAATATAACGGCGGAAGGAGAATACGAGCTTATTGAAAAATATGGTGACGAACTCGGCACAGACCTGATTACGATACCCGCCGGGGGAAGTTCAAAATCATCTTCTCCGTTTTTTGTGGATGTTGTACGCCCTGTATACGCGATAGCCCAGTACGGATACCTGAGAGACAGGAGTTTTCATCAAAGTGAACTTGACGCGTCCGAAAGGCGCTGGAGCAATGCGGGAGCCCGCGTTTTCAGAACAGACCGCCACGGCGCCGTAATTGCCCGGACAGACGGTGTTAAGCTTGACGTAAGTGCGGTCGTTGAGGATGAACAATGAACAAAGTAATTAATATGCTTAAACGCCTGAAGGAGGTTTTAAAAAAAGCCTGGCTGTTTTTTATGAGACCTTCGGTGATGATGAGTAATTCACGGCTTAATTCCTATACAAACTGCCCGCTGAAATACAAGTTTTCTTACGAGGAAGGAATAAAGGGGTTTCCGTCGCCGTACCTGCATTTTGGAAGTGTTGTACATACGGCCTTGGAAAGGTTCCACAGCAAATTTGACCTGCACGGGGATGAAGGAAACCTGGATGAGCTGATAAAAGAATATGAAAAAGCCTGGGATGAAATAAAAAGGGATATGTTTGAACAGGCGTCCGGTTCTCCTTATTGTCGCTGGAAAGTGGCTCTTGCGGACAGCGACGCCAGCCAGGAGGATATAAGAAAAGCGCTGGAAAAATTTTCAACGGTTTATGAATCTGATGAGGAGGAAGAAAAATTTTATAAGAGAGGAATACACCTGTTGGAAGACTACTTTAAGGATAATCAGGCAAACCCAAATAAGATAGTGGATATAGAGCGAGCTCTTATAATGACAATACGGGGAGTGGATATACTTGCCTACATAGACCGCATAGAAAAAACTCCTGACGGGGAACTGGAGATTGTTGATTATAAGACCGGACAACGCATAATGAATAAGGAAGCCATAGATTCAGATTCGCAGGCAATAATATATACAATGATGGCGAAGAAGAAATGGAATAAAAAACTTAATAATTTTTATTTTTACTTTCTTTCAAACAGGGATAGAATTCCCTGTGATCCTAATCCGATTATGAAAGAGGCAATCTGCGAGCAGATAATAGATACGGAAAGGAATATAAGGTACAAAAAATTTGATGCGAAGCAGGGTCCGCTTTGCGGGTGGTGCGATTACGAAGTAATATGTCCACAGTGGAAAGGCGGAATGGCTAAATACAGGGGAATATTCCGCAAGGCAAAAAATGAAGAAAGAATGGCGTTTTCGTATTCCAAAATGAGCGCCTTTAAAAACTGCCCTTATAACTACAAAAAACTTTATATAGACAAGGTTACCCCTAAGCCGCAGCGTTTCTTTTCCATAGGACATTCCTGCCACGAGACAATGGAGGAGTTTTTCATCAAGCCGTACCAGTCTTCTGTAAAACAGATGAGGAAAATGTACGAAAACAACTGGCACAGGGAAGGCTACAAGAACGAAGAAGAAGAAATGGAATACAAGAAAAAAGGCTGGGAGTGGCTGGTTAATTATTATAATAAATATATTGACGGCCGGTATATACAGGCCTATGCGGTTGAAAAATATTTCCAGCTGCCTATAGGAAAAGAATACGTGATAATAGGGTACATAGACCGCCTTCAGAAGAACCCGGACGGCAGTTTTGAGATACTTGATTACAAAACTGACCCCAAACTGAGAACAGAGGAACAGCTTAGCAAAGATCTGCAGCTCACGTCGTATTACTGGGCAATGAAGCAGGTAGGCATAGATGTAAGCAGACTGTCGCTTGAGTTTTTGCAGTTTACCCAGCGAGTTTCTACGACAAGAACGGATGACGACGTTCCGGCCTTTATAGACATGGTTAACGAAGTGGCGGGAGAAATGTCCAGCCTTGAAAAGCAAGCAGCGAAACATCCCGAAAAGGCTGAGGAGCTTTTTCTTCCTAAAATAAACAAGTACTGCGGAGGGTGCGATCATTTTAACGAATGCCCCAAAAAAGAAGAGATTAAAAAACGTGCGGATGAACTTGGTATAATGAACCTTCCGCAAGAAGCGGAACCGGATCCGCCCGAGCCGGGACAAGCAGAAGAAAGCGAAGAGGAAAAATATTCAAAATGAGCAAAAATG
>PWMP01000170.1 GCA_003558145.1 Elusimicrobiota bacterium | reverse complement strand
TTAATTTATTAATATTTTCTTCAGACAAAACAATTTTCGGTTTATGGCCAAAGGTAAGAATATTTGTAACTATTTTGTCGAGTCTGTCCACTTCGTGTGTTATATAATTTATAAATTTTACAAGAGGACTTTTCTCTTCAAGTTTAGTGGATATAACTTCAGCCGAACCCCTTATAGTTGAAAGAGGATTTCGAACTTCATGCGAAACAACCTGGGCCATTTTGCCCAAAGCTGCAAATTTTTCTGACATTATAAGTTCTCTCTGAGCTTTTTTGAGTTTTTCGACAGCCAGGTCAACTTGCCTCTGAAGTTCCTGTTTAAAGTTCTTTTCCGTCTGGTAAAGCCGCGCATTCTCAAGGGCCAGGCCGGCCTGGCTGGTAAATGTCATAAGCGTTCTGAGATCTTTTTCCTTTATCGCATTGCCGCTATCCATATTATCAACGACTAAAACACCTATTATGTTGTCCTTGGCTTCTATAGGTATGCAGGCTACAGTATCGCGATTTTTGCCGCCAAGGCCATCAAACATTGAATTAAAATAATCAGATGCGGAATCGGATTTTTCCCTGTTTTTCTCCGCTGCCAGGTGCGCTTTTCTAACTATTCGCGGATGTTTTTCCAGAATAGTCCTTACTATAAAATTTTCTCTATCATTCAGAGGTATCTTTATGTTTTTTAGTTTATCCCTGCCAACATTGATTGAATGCTTAACCTCTATAAACTTACCGCTGTCACTATCACTTATCAGGAACATTATCGCCTTATCAAATGACATGTACCTGCAGATGTTTTCAAGAATAATGTTCATTATCTTGTCAACATTCATAGTCTGATTCATTGCCCTGATTATTTTCTGCAGAGTGGACAGCTCATCAATTTTTTTAGACATGATTTCTGCTTTTTCCTTAACCATGTCACTTTCTGTTTTTAGTTTATGAGATAATTCTTTGTATTCTTCTTCATGGTGTTTAAACTGTATTATCTGAAAATTTACCAGGTTAAATATTATTAGAACAGCAATAAGCGCGAGAATAATAAACGTAAAGTTCTCAAGAAGAGCTACAAACCAGGGTTCAAACGGCGGCGACAGGCTGAACTGAATATTTTTATGGAGAACCAGCAGCAAAGCGATGATTAAGAACAGTCCCCACTTAAGTTTTAAGATATATTTTTCAATCATATGAGTTTCTCTTCAGTTTCTTTATCAAAGATATGAATACGTTCCATATTGAAAACAACATCAATATCCTGATTTTCCTCTACCTGATTATGCGCATTTACAACACAGTGAAAATTATTATTACCGTTAGTTAAATGCAATACCTTTTCATTACCCAAAAGCTCAACCACATCCACAGTGGCGGCAAGTGTGTTTTCCGTAGTGCCCATGGAGGAATAGAGCTTATCGTATATATGCTCCGGCCTGATGCCTAATATAACTTCTTTTCCAATATATTTTTTCAAGGCCGTGCCGTAAATTTCATCAGGCGGCTTTATTTCAAATTTACCGTCATCAAGCCATAATCCCGAGTCTTTCATCATAACTTCCGCTTTGAGGAAGTTCATCGGAGGGGAGCCTATGAAACCGGCAACAAACTTATTTGCCGGGTGGTCATACACAGTCAGGGGATCTCCTGTCTGCTGTATCTTACCTTCATGCATGACAATAATTTTATCGCCAAGGGTCATTGCTTCAACCTGGTCGTGTGTTACATATATTATTGTTGCCTGAAGGCGGCTGTGAAGTTTTTTGAGCTCGGCGCGCATCTGAACTCTTAATTTTGCATCAAGGTTTGAAAGAGGCTCGTCAAAAAGGAAAACCTTGGGTTTGCGTACTATGGCTCTGCCCACAGCTACCCGCTGCCTCTGGCCGCCGGAGAGCTCTTTAGGCAGGCGTCCCAGAAATTTTTTCATCGCAAGTATGTCCGCAGCGTCGTTTACCCTTTTGCTTATTTCTTCTTTAGAATATTTTCTAAGCTTAAGGCCTAACGCCATATTATTAAAGGAAGTCATATGCGGATAAAGAGCATAGTTCTGAAAAACCATAGCGATATCCCTGTCTTTGGGTGGTATGTCATTGACAAGTATATCATCGATCCATATTTCCCCTTCAGTTGCATACTCCAGCCCCGCGACCATACGAAGAGTTGTGGATTTACCGCATCCGGAAGGTCCAACCAAGACGCAGAACTCCCTGTCTTTTATTTCCAACTTAACATCTTTTACAGCCGAAACCTCTCCAAATTTTTTGGATAAATTTTTAAGTCTTATGTAAGCCATCGTTCTGTTCTTTGCTTCTTTTCTTTTATAATATTCATAATTTTACACTCCGACACAGAGGTGTCTACCTCTCTCCTTTATTCTTAGTTTATTGTTCCGCTATATTAATATGCGAATAAAACCGCCTCCAGCTTAAGCATAGTAGCTATATCAGTACCGGTTTTCTTGTTATTTACAACATCATAACCCTCATAAGTCTTTCCGGGGAAGAATATTCCGTACACAAGGCGGAAATTTGAAAAATAGTCATGCATAAAATTAACATAAAAATTAAGTTCCTGGCCAAGATCCCTGGTTCTGCTTTGGGAACCGTCTTTTTTAGTTATAACCTGGCCGTCCTTGCTTAAGTTCTTATACATAAAATAATCAATGCCCGCAGAAAGCCCCTGAATCCTTTCAGTGAAATCATAGTTTACCCCAAACTTCATTATTGAGGTCGGAAAAGTTGACACTGCCCGTTCAACAACCCTTCCGTCCGGATAATCAGCCGGGCTTGCGCCGTAAGCTTTGTGCTGATAGGGATTTGCTTTGTATATTTCTCCCCAGCCTTGATGGTCATATCCCCTCGCACGGGCATGAAAATCACTATTGAGGGCGGTAAACCCTTCGTCTTTAGCGGTAGAAGAGTCGTTTCCCGTGCCCCCGACATATTTTGTATTGAAGGTCAGGTTTCCGGGACCGGCCGGATGCGTATAATCAACCCCAAGTATATATGCCATTGCGGCGCGGTCGGCTTTGCCGTAATAATCAACGGCAATATTTTTGAAGTCATCATCTATATAGGTATAGCGCCCTACATATTTTTCGCCTCGAAGCAGGGCCAACTCTGCCTGGTAGCCCAGTTCCGGAGTAATACTGCCCTGCGCCCGGCCGCCGAAAACATATCTTTTATCGTAATTACTTTCTGTCTGAGCGTCTTCATCGGCTTTTGTCGGATCGTTTACGGTAATATTAAGGAGGTAGGCCCTGAAAAACTGGTCCTCAATAAACCTTTCTGATTTCAGCATAAGGCCCCAGGCGTCAATATCTCTGTTTTCATAGTCAATATCCCAGGTAACCCCGCTGTCACTTGACTCATGGAGCTTGGAAACAAACATCATAGCGTCAAAATCGCCTACTTCCTTGTCAAACATGAATCCGTCAGCAGTCGTATTAAGAACCAGGTCCATCTGTGACCTTTCGGGCCATTCAGTTCCAGATATGTACTGACGGCCGAAAGTAAGATTCAGCTTATCACTGCCGACTCCTTCCCATCTAACATTTGCTTTCGTAAGTTTAAAACCCGTGTGAACATCAGTCCTGTCAGGGTCAGAGTCTCCTATTATTTCTCCAAGAGTCTGATATGACTCACCATACATATAATCATTA
>PWMP01000025.1 GCA_003558145.1 Elusimicrobiota bacterium | reverse complement strand
TTTTATGCTTTTCTGGGACCCTGGTACGATCTTGTCTGGCGGCACGATTCTCCTAATTTTATATTCTATTTTTTAAGCGCTGCAGTTTATACCAGGTATAGAAAAAACAAAAATGAAAGTATTGCTGATTAATAAGTTTCTCTATCCTCGCGGCGGTGACGCGCTAAGCACAATAAATACGGGAAGATTGCTTAAGGAAAAAGGCCACAAAGTGTTTTACTGGGGTATGCAACATCCCGATAATCCCCCTTATGAATATTCCCGCTTGTTCGTTGATAATATTGAATACGGGTCGAAAATGTCTTTAAGAGGGAAAATTTCCGCGGCCCTGAATATACTTTACTCGTTTGAAGCAAAAAGAAAAATAGAAAAAATACTTGATGAAGTCAGGCCCGATATCGTTCATCTAAACAATTTTGCCCACCAGATCTCGCCGTCCATTCTTCATGTTTTCAAGAAACGCGGGATACCGTCCGTAATGACCATGAGGGATTATAAATTAGTATGTCCTTCGTATTCAATGCTGGCGGGGGGGAAGCCATGCGAGGACTGTGCGGGCGGCAGCTATTATAATTGTATTTTAAGAAAATGCGTGAAGAATTCCCGCCTTAAGAGTTTTATTAATACGGCTGAAATGTACCTGCACCATAAAATACTTAATATTTATGATATTGTTGACATTTATATATCCCCCAGTGTTTTCCTTAAAGAAAAGGTGGCTGAGATGGGTTTTAAAAAAGAAGTCCGCTGCCTGCCCAATTTTGTAGATACAAATGAATTTAAAGAGGACTTCAGCTTTGGCCGTGAGCTGTGCTATTTCGGAAGGCTTTCTCCCGAGAAGGGGGTGGGAACGCTGATAGAGTCTTTCAGGGGTCTTGAGGCCAATCTTAAAATAATCGGTTCAGGGCCTCTTGAAAAAGAACTTAAGGATAAGGTCGAAAAAGAAAATATAACTAATGTCAGGTTTCTGGGCTACAGGACAGGGGATGATTTGAAAAGAGAAATAAAAGATTCAATAGCTGCTATTATACCTTCCGAATGTTATGAAAACAATCCGCGCTCAGTGCTTGAGTCTTTTGCTGTCGGCAGGCCCGTGATAGGAGCCCGAATCGGGGGAATACCCGAGCTGGTGCAGGACGGTGTTACAGGCTGTACTTTCAACACCGGGGATGCATCGGACCTGAGGGAAAAGATTCTTTCTTTAATAAACAGCCCGGATAATGTAAAATCAATGGGCAGAAGGGCAAGAAAATTTATTGAGGAAAAATTTAACCCGGAGAAACATTATAAAAAATTAATGGATATTTACACTAAAGCAACTGAGAAGAAAAAGGGAAAGTAAATGGAAGCGGCGGTAATTACAACTTACAGGTGCATTAATAAATGCCTTATGTGCAATATATGGAAGCATCCTACAAATCCGAAGGAAGAGTTCAGCCCGGAAATTCTGGAAAAACTCCCGTCCTTGAAGTTTGCCAACGTGACAGGCGGCGAGCCGATGATTAGAGAAGATATAGGCGAAATTGTTGAGATTCTTACCCGTAAGGCAAAGCGTGTGGTTATAAGCACAAACGGCTATTATACGGATAAAATAATTAATATAGCCGAAAAATATAAAAAGAAAAATATAGGGGTAAGAATAAGCATTGAAGGCCTGCCGAAAGCTAACGACCAGCTAAGGGGGCTTGAAGACTGTTTCGACCATGGGTTGAGAACCCTGCTGGAGCTTCAGAGAACGGGAATTAAAGATATAGGTTTCGGTATTACCGTATCCGACAAAAACGCAGATGATATGATAGAACTGTACCAGCTGGCGAAGGCAATGGGACTGGAGTTTGCCACCGCTGCGGTTCACAATTCCTATTATTTCCATAAAAGCGATAATGAGATAAAAGACAGGCAGAGAGTGACAAGACGCTTTGAAGAGCTGATAAACGAACTTTTAAAAACTTCAAAACCCAAAAACTGGTTTCGCGCCTATTTCAATTACGGCCTGATAAATTATATAAACGGAAATCCGCGGCTTCTTCCCTGCGGAGCCGGCGAGGATATGTTTTTTCTTGACCCCTTCGGCGAAATAAGGCCCTGCAACGGGCTTGATGAAGCTTCGGATTTAAACAGTATGGGGAACCTGAATAAAAAATCTTTTGAGGAAATATGGAACAGTCAAAAAGCTGCCGGGATAAGAGAAAAGGTAAAAGACTGCCCTAAAAACTGCTGGATGATAGGTACTGCTTCCCCTGCAATTAAGAAAAAAATGTCCAAACCCCTTTCCTGGGTTATAAAGAACAAGTTCCGAAGTCTTCGTGGCAGGAAATTTTGCGAAGAATAAAAATTGCCGTTCTTGGGACAAGAGGTTTTCCTGATGTCCCGGGCGGAGTAGAAAAGCACTGCCAGGAACTTTATCCAGAACTTGTGTCTATGGGATGCAAAGTGACTGTTTTTACAAGGAGACCTTATATCCCTTCAGAAAAAAGATTAAAAAACTGGAAGGGAGTTAGTTTCATACATCTCTGGTGCCCAAGAATAAAAAGCCTGGAAGCTGTTTTTCATACATTTATTGGAATGATTTTCTCTTTCTGCATAAATCCGGACATTATACATATTCACGCTGTGGGACCTTCCCTTTTTACTCCACTGGCAAAAATAGCCGGATTCAAGGTAGTAGTAACAAATCACGGTCCGGATTATAAAAGAGAAAAATGGGGAAAAATCGCGAAACTTGTCTTAATGGCCGGTGAAATGCTGTCGGCAAAATTTGCCGATAAAATGATAGTAATATCAAAAGGAATAAAACGGGACATTGAAAGAAACTACGGGCGCCGGGATATAATACGCATACCCAACGGCGTGCATCTTCCCGGAATTATAAGTCCGGGAAAAACTCTTAAAAAATACGGGCTGAAAGAAAGGGGATATATTTTCACCGCCTGCCGTTTTGTTCCTGAAAAAGGAGTGACAGATTTAATAAAAGCTTTCGGGAAGCTTGACAGTCCGGACTATAAACTTGTTATTGCAGGCTCTGCAGACCATGAAACAAGCTACAGCCGCACCATCAGAACACTTGCCGGTCAGACAGAAGGAGTTGTACTTACAGGATATGTTTCGGGAAAAGAACTGGGTGAACTTTATTCAAATACCGGTCTTTTTATACTGCCTTCGTATTACGAGGGGCTGCCTATAGCTCTCCTTGAAGCTTTAAGTTATTCCCTGCCCGTACTGGTAAGCGATATCCCCCAAAACCGTGAAGTACCCCTTGAAAATTGCAGATATTTCAGGCCGGGCGATATTGAAGAACTTGCAGAAAAAATAGATCAGCTTTTTAAAAAGGGTATAGATAAGGAAGAAAGGAAAAAGTATTACCGGCTTATAAAAGACAGGTGCAACTGGAAAACAATAGCGTCAAAAACATTTTCTGAATACAGAAAATTAATATCATAAAGTGCATACAAGCAAAGACAGGGCTGAACCGAAGGTTATTATTTTAGCCGGCGGAGCCGGCAGGCGCCTGTGGCCTTTAAGCAGTCCGCAATATCCCAAGTACCTGATGGAGTTTGAGGGAAGGACTCTCCTTCAGCAGGCATACACAAGGTTGGACATCCCCGATGAGAATAAATATATTATAGGCGCTGGTAATGTTGCGGTTCTCATCAAAAGAGACTTACTGGAAAT
>PWMP01000020.1 GCA_003558145.1 Elusimicrobiota bacterium | reverse complement strand
TTATCTTGGGACCGTCCGGATAGCGGGTTATATATTTGTTAAAACTGTCGGCAGCAATAGTATAAAGCCCGTCGGAAAAGAAATTAAAAGACAGGGAAAAAAGTTCCATTGCCGACGTATCTTCCGTAGGGATACAATCTATTTCAGGTACATATACAAAACCTGAAACAAATGTAAAAAACGCAAAAACTATTGAAAATCTTATGCTTTTAAGTTTCATTGGATATATTGTTTTAAAAACCTCCCGGTGTGACTTTTTTCACATTTTAATAGTTTTGCAACAGTTCCGCAAGCGACTACTCTGCCGCCGCCGTCTCCGCCTTCCGGGCCAAGATCCGTAATCCAATCGGCGTTCTTTATTACATCCATATTGTGTTCTATTACAACTACGGTATTTCCCCTGTCAACCAGGCTATGAAGCACCTCTACAAGAGCTTTTATATCATGAGGATGAAGCCCGGTAGTAGGTTCGTCAAGTATATAAAGTGTATCCGAAGATGTTTTTTTGGAAAGTTCACGGGCTAGCTTTATCCTCTGGGCTTCGCCTCCCGAAAGCGTAGTTGAGGGCTGGCCAAGTTTTATATACCCCAGGCCCACGTCTTTTAAGGTCCCCAGTATTCTTTTAACTGAAGGAATCTTATCAAAAAACTCCAGCGCTTCGGCAACTGTCATCTCAAGAACATCATGTATATTTTTTCCCTTATATTTTACCTCCAGCGTCGAATCTGTATATTTTCTGCCCTGGCAGGAAGAGCACCTGACATAAATATCCGGCAGGAAATGCATTTCTTTCTTAATCCATCCCTGACCGCTGCAGGAGGGGCAGGTACCTTCGGATACGTTAAAGGAAAATCTTCCTTTGGAATACCCCCTGCTTCTGCTTAAAGGAAGGTTTTCAAAAATTTTTCTTATTGGGTCAAAAACCTTTGTATATGTTGCAGGATTGGAACGCGGGGTTTTTCCTATGGGGGTCTGGTCTATATCAATAATCCGCCTTATTTTTTCCGCTCCGGACAAACTGTCAAAATCCCCCGGCCTGTCCTCGCTGGAAGGCAAAAGATGTTGTTTTACACCTTTATAGAGTATTTCCTGAACCAGAGTACTCTTTCCGCTGCCTGAAACACCCGTAACGCAGTTAAAAACTCCAAGCGGAAAACTGATATCTATATTTTTCAAATTAAACTGTCTGCAACCTTTAAGTGTTATTTTTGTCCTTCCGGCTTTTCGCCTGCCTAGCGGAACAGGAACTTTCATTCTTCCGGAATAATATTTCGCCGTTAAGGATTTTTTGCTGTTTTTGAAGTTTTTTCTCTCACCGCAGTATACTACCCGGCCGCCATCACGGCCGGCCCCGGGACCCAGGTCAACAACATAATCAGCCATATCTATTGTCATTGAGTCGTGTTCCACTACAATAAGAGTATTACCGAGACTTCTCAGATCCGAAAGAGATTTGAGCAGTCTTCCTGTATCCCTTGCATGCAGCCCAACGGTGGGCTCGTCAAGAATATATACAACCCCTACCAGGGAAGAACCCACCTGGGTTGCCAGCCTTATTCTTTCCGCTTCGCCGGAAGAAAGAGTATTGGTGCGGCGGTCAAGAGATACATAATCCACCCCGACATCGACTAAAAAGCCCAGACGGCCGCTTATCTCCTCAACAATTTTTTTGCCGCCATTTCTGCTGTTTTTCTCCAGTTCCAGGTCCTCGAAAAAATTAAGAAGCCTTCTGACAGGCATTGCGGTCATATCAGCTATATTTTTACCCCCTACAAGTACGGCCAGCGAATTCCTGTTAAGACGCATGCCGGAGCATTCGGGGCACTCCATTTCCGACATGTAATCGCTTTGTATCTTCTGTCTGACATAGGTCGAGGAAGTCTGGATATGTCTTCTTTCAAGCTCAGCAGCGACACCTTCGAACGGTGTTGTTTTGGTATACGTCCTGCCTCCTCTTTTCAAATTGAACCGGAATTTTCTTTTGCTGCCGTATAAAATAATGTTTTTTATTTTAACCGGAAGATTCTTAAAAGATTCCGAAAGGCTGAATTTTAATTCATCCGCTATGGTTTCCAGCATCTGCATCCTGTAGTTTCTGGCAGCTGATTTCCATCTCTGGCGCCTGGTAGTTATGGGATCTGACCAGGGTTTTACCGCTCCCTGTTTTATGGAAAGTTTTTCATCCGGTATAACCAGCCTGGGGTCAATCTCGAGTTTAACTCCCAGTCCCGAACAGGACGGGCAGGCGCCGTACGGGGAATTAAAAGAAAAGTTGCGGGGTTCAAAATCTCCCGCGCTTATGCCGCAACGGGTGCAGGCAAAATGTGTTGAAAAAATCTCCCTTTCACCTGAAGGAAATTCTATTTCAACCGCGGATCCGGCTTTTTTCATAGCTATTTCTATTGAATCAGTAATTCTTTCAATATTTGAAGAACTTCCCGAAGCCTGTATTTCATCTACAAGTATACTTATGTTATGCTTTTTCTTTCCGTCTATTTCTATTTCTTCGTCAAGTGAATAAGGGCTTCCGTCAATTTCAACGGTTATGAAACCTTCGGCGGCAAGCCGTTTAAGAAGCTCGGCATACTGCCCTTTTCTTCCCCTGATAACGGGAGCAAGTATTTTTACTGATCCCCCATCGGATTTTTTAATTATCTGCCTTACTATCTCATCCTGCGAGCTGGCTTTTATTTTCCTTCCGCAATCGGAACAGTGGGGAATGCCCGCCCTGGCAAAAAGAAGCCTGAGGTAATCATATATTTCAGTAAGAGTCCCTACCGTTGAGCGCGGGTTGTAGCCTGGGCCTTTCTGTTCTATGGCAACCGCGGGCGGGATACCCGTGATAGTGTCAACCTGGGGTTTTTTTAAGTCACCAAGGAATTGTCTTGCGTATGCCGAAAGTGACTCCACATACCTCCTTCTACCTTCCGCATAAACAGTATCAAAGGCAAGAGATGATTTTCCCGAACCGGACACTCCCGTAACAACTACAAAACGGTCCCTGGGAATATCAAGACTTATATTTTTAAGGTTATGCTCGCGGGCGCCCCTTATGCATATAGCTTTTTTCATATTACCGTATCTTTTTTAAATTTAGGAGATTTTTGGGGATGGTCTATGTTGTAGTGAAGTCCCCTGCTTTCTTTTCTCTTCATTGCGCTTTTTATAATAATCCGGGCAACATCCACAAGGTTTCTAAGTTCCACAAGAGAAGGCGTTATCAGATAATTCCAATAATAATGGCTGACTTCTTCTTCTATCACCTTAAGTCTTTTAAGCGCTTCTTTCAGACGGTAGTCACTCCGCACAATACCGACGTAATTCCACATAAGAAGCCTGACTGAATGCCAGTTTTGCTCTATAAAGACCTTTTCTTCGGGAAGTTTGTTTCCTGTATATTCCCAGGGCGGATAATCTTCATACTTAAGTCCGTCGATCTGCTCTTGCGCCTCCAGTGCAGCCTTTCTGGCATATACCAGCGCTTCAAGCAGCGAATTGGAAGCAAGCCTGTTTGCCCCGTGCAGTCCCGTATGCGCCGCTTCACCCACAACCAAGAGGGACTTTACGGAGGTCCTTGTACTGCTGTCAACGCATATCCCCCCGCATGAATAATGAGCAGAAGGCACCACGGGAATATATTCTTTTGTTATATCTATTCCCAGGCTCTTGAGACGTGAATGAATAGTCGGAAATCTTTTTTTAACGAATGCCGGGTCTTTTTTGCCGCAAATGTCCAGGTACACATGTTTAACCCCTTCTTTCTTCATTTCCCTGTCTATGGCGCGGGCAACTATGTCCCGGGGAGCCAGGTCTTCCCTTTTATCGTAATTCTTCATGAAAGCGCGGCCACTGTGATTTCTCAGCACTGCCCCTTCCCCGCGCATAGCTTCCGTTATAAGAAATGATTTTTCTTTGAGCGAATAAAGGCTGGTGGGATGAAACTGTATAAACTCCATATTTGCTATCGAACAGCCCGCCCGCCGGGCCATTGATATTCCGTCCCCTGTAGCTATGTCCGGATTTGTAGTATACAGATAAGCTTTTCCGCAACCTCCTGTTGCCACAATAACAACTTTTGCAATAAAGAGCTTTACTTTCAAAGTACGGTTATCCAGTACATACGCGCCTACACAACGCCCGTCTTTTACATTAATATCAACCGCTGTATGATTCTTAAAAATCTTTACCGATTTTTTGCTTTTAACTTTTCGGCACAGTTTTTCTATAAGTTCTTCACCGGTTCGGTCGCGGTGATGCAATATCCTGCGTTTTGAATGCCCCCCCTCCCGTCCTAAAACGGGAGAAGAATTGCCTCCGGTAAACTCCACACCCCATTTTTTAAGGTCATCTATTCTGCCGGGCGCATCCTCTACAACTTCCCTTACTATATCCTCCCTGCAAAGGCCGTCCCCGGCCTTCAGGGTATCGGCAATATGACTTGAAAACGAGTCCCGTGCAGCGGTAACGCAGGCTATTCCGCCCTGTGCTTTCTCGGAAGATGATTCTTTTAAATCCGATTTGGTCACAATATTAACAGAAATCTTTTTGCCCATATATACAGCGCCGGACAACCCCGCTACCCCGCTGCCTATTATGAGGCAATCGCTTTTTTCTGTAAAAGTGCTTTTAGATTTCATCAACTCAAATCAAGCATTTTTTCAAGCGACAGGGAAGCTTTTTTAATTATATCCGGGGGAAGCTCAATCTGCCCTGTAAGATTTTCCATACAGAGAAGAATTTTTTCAAGCGTTGTCTTTTTCATATTGGGACATATTATGCCGTCGGCGGCAGGCATGAATTTCCTGTCGGGAAACTTTTTCGACAGCGGGTATATCATCCCTTGTTCTGTCCCAACTACAAACTCTTTGCTGTTATCTTCAAGCGGAACATCAAACATACCGGAAGTTGACACAACATAGCACGCAAGTTTTAGAACTTCCGGGCGGCATTCGGGATGCGCCATAAGGGGCGCGCCGGGATACTTTTTCATAGTTTCCTTTACTTTCTCAACATCTATAGAGTCGTGCACGGGACAGAAACCGTCCCAGGCTATTATTTCTTTATTGCTTTTAGAGTGCACGTACAAAGCAAGGTTTCTGTCAGGAGTAAATATAACTCTGTCATCTTCCAGTGAATTAACGATTTTAACGGCATTGGAAGAGGTACAGCATACGTCGCTTTCGGCCTTTACTTCTGCGGTAGTATTAACATAACTGACTACTGTTGCCGGCCCGTACTCCTTTTTAAACTCCATCAGTTCCTGCGCAGTTATCATATCAGCCATCGGGCAACCCGCATCCGGTGCAGGATTCAAAACTGTTTTGGACGGGGAAAGTATTTTTGCTGTTTCCGCCATAAAATCCACGCCGCAGAACACTATAACATCAGCCCGGGTAGAAGCCGCTTTCTTTGATAAACCAAGTGAATCTCCTGTAAAATCCGCAATATCCTGAATTTCCGGATTCTGGTAATTATGGACCAGTATTACGGCGTTAAGTTTTTCTTTCAGAATGCCTATTTTTTTTACAAGTTTTTCTGTTTTTTCATTCATTTTTTTTGTACCGCAAGATTATCTATAAGGCGCGCGCGGCCTACCCATACGGCGGCGGCTAGAACAACTTCACCTTCAACTTTTTTTAGCGGATGAAGTCTCTGCGCATGATAGGCACCCGCGTAATCAATTTTACAACCGTCTATATGTTTATTTATAAATTCCTTTAAAAAAAAGGAAATCTTAGTGCCGTCCGTTTCCCCGTTTTTAATTTGCTCGGCGGCTTTTAAAAGCGCTTTATATATATACGGGACCTGCCGCCTCTGTTGTTTGTCAAGATATCTGTTTCTGGATGAAAGGGCCAGGCCGTCAGATTCCCTTACCGTATAGCAACCCACAATTTCTATGCCGAAAATTAAATCGCTGTTAAGCCTTTTTATAATCTGGAACTGCTGGTAGTCCTTAAGCCCGAAATATGCGCGCGAAGGCCGGACAACATTAAAAAGTTTGGCTACAACCGTTGCCACACCGTCGAAATGGCCCGGGCGGTGCGCTCCGCACATGAAGGAAGAAATTTCCTTAACAGAAACTTCCGTACCTGATTCCGCACCGTTCGGATACATTTCACTGATTTTCGGGCTGAAAAGTACGTCAACACCTTCTTTTTCGCATAATTCCCGGTCACTTTCAAAATCTCTCGGATAGGCTTTAAAGTCTTCCGCAGGCCCGAACTGCGTAGGGTTAACGAATATTGAAACAACCGTAAGGTCATTTTCGGCAACAGCACGCCTGATAAGCTCCCCGTGAGCTCTATGCAGGGCTCCCATAGTCGGCACGAGAGAAACGGACAGGCCGCTGCAGGATTTTTCACTGGACCAACTGTTCATCCGGAATGCGGATTCAAAAACTTCCAATTTTTTCAGTAACCCTCGTCTTCATCCGGAAATTTTCCGGATTTAACGTCCCTGCTGTAAGCGGTCAAAGCTTCTTTTACTGTTTCCTCAAGCCTGGCATACCTTCTTAGATATTTAGGCTTGAAACTTAAGTCCATTCCCAGGATATCGTTTAATACAAGTATCTGCCCGTCGCAGAAAGGCCCTGCTCCTATGCCTATGGTAGGAACAGAAACTTTTGAAGTAATTTCACAGGCCACCTGCGAAGGAATTCCTTCAAGAACCAGGCAAAAAGCACCAGCTCCTTCAAGTATTTTAGCGTCAGTTACAAGCCGGGCGGCTGCATCTTTATCCTTTCCCTGTACTTTATAACCTCCCATTTGATGAAGAGACTGCGGGGTCAGGCCTATATGGCCCATCACAGGTATACCATTATCAACTATATGTTTGCTAACGGCCTCCACTACCTGCCCGCCTTCCAGTTTAACCGCTTCGGCGCCGCCTTCTTTGACCATACGGCAAGCGTTCTTGAGGGCCTCTTTTTTACTCAGGTTAAAACTCATAAAGGGCATATCAGACACAAGAAGAGCCGGAGAGCAGGCCCGCTTTACTGCTTTTGTATGATGTATTATATCATCTACCGTTACGGGAATTGTATTTTCATACCCCAACTCAACCATTCCTACAGAATCTCCCACAAGAATTATATCAATATCGGATGAAGCCATAATCCGGGCCATAGAATAACTGTAACAGGTAAGAGCAGCAATTTTTTCTGCCTGGTTTTTCATCTTCCTTACTGTGTCGGTTGTAATCTTTTTCATAGTAAAAATAAAATTAAATTGATAATGTTTTATAATTGTAATAGATAATTTCGTTAATTCAAGATTCAGGCGCCCAAAATTTTGAAAATTAAAATTAAATAATTATAATGTCCCCATGCGTATTAAAGTCACAAAAACAAGAGATATTGATCTGCCTTCCTATTCACATGAAGGAGACAGCGGTGCTGACCTTATTAATGCCGGAGAGGACGCAATACTTAAAGCCGGCGAAAGAAAACTCTTTCCCGCAGGAATTAAAGTAGCTATCCCCAGGGGGTATGAGATACAGGTCCGGTCAAGAAGCGGCCTGGCTATCAAAAGGGGACTGCTGGTTTTAAATTCACCGGGTACGATTGACGCGGGCTACCGCGGAGAAATCGGCGTTATCCTTTTTAACACCTCCGGCGAAAACGTTGAGATAAAAAAAGGGATGAAAATAGCCCAGGCTGTCCTTCAGAAAGTGGAAGAGATACAATGGGAAGAAACCGGCCGGCTTCCTGATACAACAAGGGGAAGCGGAGGTTTCGGAAGCACAGGCTGATTATAAGGTATTATTCTATATCGGGTAATGCGGCTATTGACTCGGCTATTTTTTCTTTAGGATACTCGTACTCTTTCAGATTACCGGAAAGATATTCCCTGTACGCTCCGAGATCAAAAAACCCGTGGCCTGAATAGTTAAATACAATACATTTTTCTTCACCGGTCTGGCTGCATTTTTCCGCCTCGTCAATTGCGGCTTTTATCGCGTGGGCTGTTTCCGGCGCGCAAACCATTCCCTCGGTGCGGGCAAATTTAAGCGCAGCCTCAAAAACCTCTATCTGATGATACGCCTTTGCTCTCACCACCTTATCATGTACCAGCGATGAAACAAGGGGAGAGCCGCCGTGATATCTCAATCCTCCGGAGTGAATTCCGGGAGGAACAAAATCGTGGCCCAGCGTATACATTTTCAGCAGAGGAGTCATCTTTACCGCGTCTCCGTGATCATACCTGTAGGGCCCTTTTGTCAGGGTAGGACAGGCCGTAGGCTCAACCGCGATTATGTCTGCATTAAGCCGCCCCTCTATTTTATCTTTGACAAACGGAAATGACAGTCCCGCAAAATTACTTCCTCCTCCTACACAGCCGATAAGTACATCTGGAGTTTCGCCGGCAAGGTCAAGCTGCTTTTTTGTTTCCAGTCCTATAACCGTCTGGTGAAGCATTACGTGATTAAGTACGCTGCCAAGCGTATATTTTGCATCGTCATGAGATACAGCATCCTCTACGGCTTCGCTTATAGCTATTCCCAGGGAACCCAGGCAGTCCGGATCTTTTTCAAGAATACTCCTTCCTGCTTTTGTTCTATTTGTAGGTGAAGAAAAAACCTGGGCGTTCCAGGTTTCCATAAGGATTTTACGGTACGGTTTCTGGTCAAAGGACACCTTTACCATATAAACTCTTAAATCAAGTCCGAGTTTGTTTGTAGCAAAAGCCAGAGCGCTGCCCCACTGCCCGGCACCGGTTTCCGTTGTAAGCGTCCGGGTACCTTCTATCTTATTATAGTAGGCCTGGGCTACAGCCGTGTTGGGCTTATGCGAACCGGGAGGAGAAACGCTTTCGTCCTTGTAATATATGCGCGCGGGAGTTTTGAGGTCTTTCTCAAGACAGTATGCCCGCCTGAGGGGAGTAGGGCGCCATATTTTATAAATCTCTATTATTTCATCGGGGATTTCTATCCATCTTTCGGGGCTTACTTCCTGTTTTATAAGCTCCATTGCAAAAACCGGAGCCAGGTCTTCAGGCCCTACAGGCTGTCCGTCAGGCTTAAGCGGGGGGGGAAGAGGAGTGGGCAGGTCTGGTATTACATTGTACCACTTATTTGGAATTTCATTTTCGCCGAGCATTATTTTATAACTTTCCATCTTTTCCTCCTTTTCGATTACGCCGAATTTAAATTGTCACTATTATATAATAAATTTGACTGTAAATGTAAACATGAGCTTTTACACAGGCAAAAAGTCCACCTCTCGTTTTTCCAGGTCTACTCTTACAAGGCGTACTTTTACAGACTGGCCTATACCAAACTGTTTTTTATTCTTCCTGCCTGTCAGTTGTATCCTGTCTTCAGAAAAGATATAGTAGTCATCTTTAAGATTTCTTATGTGTATAAGACCTTCAAGCCCCATATTCAGTTCAACAAATATACCGAAAGAAGTAATACCGCTTATAATTCCTTCAAACTCTTTTCCCGTATGCCCCTGCATGTATTCCATTGTTTTAAGTTCGTTTATTTCTGTTTCAGCCGAACCGGCCGCCCTCTCTTTTCGGGAAAGAAGTTCGCCCCAAAGACGAAAATTTTTACGAAGTTTCTTTTCTTCTTCTTTCGAGAGCCGGCCTTTTTCGATAACCCGGCACAGGACCCTGTGCACAAGCAGGTCCGGATATCTTCTTATAGGAGAAGTGAAGTGAGCATAATTTTTGCAGGCAAGTGCAAAATGCCCCTTATTTTCATCCGTATAAACGGCCTGCTGAAGAGAGCGCAGCATCATTGTGCTTATAACTACCTCTTCTTTGCTTTCTTTTATTTTTTCAAGTATTTTCTGGAGATGTTTAGGCGTCACTTTTTTGTTTTCCGGAAGCGTAAATCCGAAAAGCTTAATAAAATTACGAAACGACTCCATTTTTCCCTCGTCAGGTTTTTCATGAACCCGGTATATACAGGGTATCTTGTTTTTGCTCATATGCGAAGCTACCACTTCGTTTGTCAGTATCATAAATTCCTCTATGAGCCTGTGGGAAATGGTCCGCTCCTGCCTGATTATGTCTTTTACTTTTCCTTTTTCATCCAGGATTATCTGAAGCTGAGGAAACTCAAAATCTATACATCCCCTTTTCACGCGCGCAGCGTTAAGTTTTCTGGCAAGCTCAACCATAAGGGAAAGAGATTCGTTTAAACCTTTTTTCTTTACCGGAGAATCAAGAATCTCATCAACCTCATCATAGGTAAAACGCCTGCGGCTGCGTATAATACTGCGGGCAAAGCGGTATTTTTTAACGGCTCCGGAAGAATCCAGGTCCATTATAACCGAAATTGCCATACGGTCTTTTCCGGGGACAAGAGAGCAGAGGTTATTTGAAATTCTCTCCGGGAGCATCGGTATAACCTTGCCGGGAAGATAAACGCTGGTTCCCCTTTCAAAGGCCTCTTTATCAATGGGGGAATCCTCCCTGACGTAACAGGTGACATCGGCTATGTGAACGCCCAGCCGGTAACCGCCGGAAGTTTTTTTAATGCTTACCGCGTCATCAAAATCCTTTGCGCTCTCAGGATCTATAGTAAAGCATTCAAGTTCCCTAAGATCTTCCCTTTCCGGGGCAGGAAAATCGGAAACTTGATCGGCGGCATTAATAACAGCCGGCGGAAAACTTTTTTTGATATTATTATGAACAAGCGAAACTTCCGCTTCGGCCTCATAATTTCCCGACGGGCCTATTATGCGCAGTATGGAACCCGAAGCTCTTTTTTTTCCGGACGGAAGTTTTTCAATATTTACTATAACCCGGTCCTTATTCTTAACTTTTTTAAGCAGTTTGTTATCTTTAATTTCTATAAGTTCGGATTCGGAGCCGAGCGGCCTTACGCCTATGCTATTTTTTTCTTCAACAAAAGTACCCGGAATTGTAAGTGAACCCCGTTTTACAATTTCAATTATTTTTCCTTCGGGCTTGGAGCTGTCCTTCCTCCCGGTTATACAAACCCGGACCAGGTCCCCGTCCATTGCATTTGATAGGTTTTTTCTGCTTATGTAAATGTCCGGTTTGATTCCGTCTTCCCTTATTATAAAGCCGAAACCGCTGCGGTGTTTGTCAAGCCGGCCTTTTACCGTAATGTCTTTCTTTTTATTTTTCATTTTTATTTTTATATGTTTTTCTGTTTCTGGTTATAATATCTAAATATCATTGTCATTGTCAAAAAAATTTTGCTTTTTATAAAAAATTTTGATTATAATTTAATAGTCCGGATATATAAAAGAAGTTGGACAAACCTAGAAGGAGATTTTATATGGGAATTGAATTTTACTGTGGTTTGCTGGGGCTTGGGGCAATACCTTTTATTGCGTGGCTGATATCCAGAGACCGTTCCAATGTAATGTGGAAAGTGGTTGTCGGAGGCCTTCTCATCCAGCTGGTACTCGGAGTACTCGTACTGCTTACCCGGCCGGGACAGTTATTCTTTGCGGCAATGAACAGAGTAGTACTGCGCCTTTTAAGTTTTTCTGACAGGGGCGCTGAATTTCTATTCGGAAATTTGCTCAACGCCGAGTTTGCTGGAGCCCATTTCGCTTTTTCGGTACTTCCTACAATAATTTTCTTTTCTGCTCTTATGTCTCTCCTGTATTATTCCGGCTTTATGCAGAAACTGGTAGAATTCGTAGCCTGGATAATAATGAAAATACTGGGAACCAGCGGAGCGGAAACACTATCGGTTAGTTCCAACATATTTGTGGGGCAGACGGAAGCTCCGCTGGTCATAAAGCCTTTTGTCAAAAACATGACAATGTCAGAGCTTAACACCGTTATGACTGGAGGCTTCGCAACCATAGCCGGGGGCGTTATGGCTGCCTTTGTGGGAATGCTCAGCCCTTATTTCCCGGCTATCGCCGGCCACCTGATCACCGCAAGCCTTTTGTCCGCTCCCGCAGCCATAGTAATGTCAAAACTTACTTTTCCCGAAAGCGAGAAACCTGAAACCCGGGGTGAAGTAAAAGTGTCCGTAGAAGAAACGCACGTAAACATCCTGGACGCCGCAGCCAGCGGCGCGGCGACCGGCCTTAAGCTTGCTCTTAACGTGGCAGCAATGCTCCTGGCCTTTATTGCCTTGGTTTATATGCTGAATTTTATCCTGAACTGGACGGGACAGCAGCTTCATTTTCTTGTTTCCGAACTTACCGGCTTTGAAGCATTCGGATGGGGAACTGTACTGGGCGTTATTCTTTTTTCCTTCTACATTGCCCGCTGGAACTGGGGCGGCAGGAGAACCAAATACTGGATAACCGGTCTCCTCTTGATTTTATGCCTGCCGGTTGGAACATATTATATTATTTCCGATTTAATGGCCGGCCGTTTAGTCCCGCTGTGGGCGGCCGGGAGCGCTATAACTGTTTTCCTGCTGGCAGTATTTGTAACTTTTAAATGGTTCCGGAAACTGAATATTTTATGGCTTAAATCCATTGCTTTTCTAATTGCCGGCAGTTTGATTACGGGCCTTATTACCCTGCTGATCGGAGGGACGCTGTCTCAATGGGGCAGCGGAGCTTTTCTCCTCGGTGCAGTCGGACTGATTATCGGAACTATAATATTCTGGAAAAATCCCGCAAGAGATAGCGCCCTTAAAGGGCTTATCATTGTAGCAGGAACCTCCCTGCTGGGAGCATTTATGACAGTCCTGCTGGGTTTGGATATAATAGCGATCCTGCCGGAACTTACACTGCAGCGCCTTTTCGGGTTTGTTTTTTCCGGGCTTGCACTTCTGGTAGGAATACCCTGGAGCGACCTGCTTTCGGTAGGACAGCTTATAGGCGAAAAAATAGCTGTAAACGAGTTCGTCGCCTTTATTACGCTGCGGAATATGGCCGCGGAGGGAATACTTTCGGGACGAAGCCTGGTTATTGCCAGTTACGTCCTATGCGGATTTGCAAATTTCTCTTCAATTGCCATTCAGATAGGCGGCATAGGCAGTATAGCTCCCCAGCGGTCCCAGGACCTGGCTAAGCTCGGACTGCGGGCAATGACCGCAGGAGTTCTGGCTTCCGCCCAGACAGCCGCAGTAGCCGGCGTAATGTTCGGAATAGCAGAAAAAATCGGAATACAACTTGTAACTGTTATATATTGACAACTCCCCATAGCTAAAGCAAGGGGATTCTCCAACTTATACCTGTACAGGCTTTCGTATCGGGAGTTCCTGCTTCACCGTGGAAACCAACGCTTCCACTCCACTTCCCTATCACCGAGTGTCCCTCGGCTAATATGTTCTTACTTGCATTTAAATCAGCATTCTCCGCATGCCCGCAG
This sequence comes from Elusimicrobiota bacterium, assembly GCA_003558145.1. Lineage (GTDB taxonomy): Bacteria > CG03 > SLGR01 > SLGR01 > PWQF01 > PWMP01. The sequence goes on along the minus strand of PWMP01000020.1, from coordinate 850 downwards.
CTTAAGCACTCGAATTCCCCGCGGCTCTTTCGGTTCCTGGAATCTGTGTGAGCGCAGCTGCTGCATTTAATGCTTGTATTCTTAGGATTTACCAGCACCAGCTTTCCTCCCTGCCACAACATCTTGTAGGAAACATAGTTCTCAAATTTGTTTCATCCCTGATCCAGTATGTTGCGGTTCAGTACCGATTTTACCTTAACATTCTTTCCGGGATTATCCATACTTCCTTTTGCGGATCTGCTCATATCCCTGGTCTTCAGGTCTTCCAATACTATTAAGCTGTGGTTTTTGGCTAGCTTCGTGGAAGCCTTGTGCAGGAAATCTTTGCGTATGTTAGATATGTGTTCGTGCAGCTTCGATATCCTGCTTCTTGTCTTCTTCCAGTTCGAAGAATATTTCTTTTTCCTTGATAATTCTCTCTGCAGTTTTTTCAGTTTACTTAAATTCCTTTCTAACGGGGACACTCCTTTTATTGAAACACCGTCAGAACACTGCGCGAATATAGTTATTCCCCTGTCTATTCCTATCTCTGATACCGGTTTTTCTTCGACTTCAGCTATATCAACTTCACAATTAAACGATATATACCATTTCCCGTATTTCTTTGATATTGTAACGTGTTTTATCCTGCCTTCTATTTCTCTTGTGTGCGTATATCTTAGCGTTCCGAGTTTAGGCAGTGTTACCTGACCGGCCTTTTTAGACAGCTTTCCCTCCAACTTTATCCCCTGGGGTATCCTGAAACTGTCGTGTATGCCTTTCTTTTTGAACCTGGGATAACCCGCGCCGTTAAAGAAGTTCCTGAATGCCTGGTCCAGATCCTTGTTTACCTGCTGCAGAGACTGCGATG
>PWMP01000169.1 GCA_003558145.1 Elusimicrobiota bacterium | reverse complement strand
TCCGCATATGAATACGAAAACGGTTTTAATTTAAGCTGGTAATCTACCATGGTTTTTCCTCCTTCGGCTTGGTTTGCAAGTGGTGTTCAATAATTACCCGGGGGGGTGTTCAATATTAATTTTAGCCGGAAAGGGAAGAAAAACAAGGGGTATATTGCTGTTTTATTGACAATGCAGTAGATTGTGACATGATTTTTCCACAATTTAGATTTTTTTCAAAAAAATGGGGGTAACTTTTAGCCAAAAGTGGGGGTAACTTTTTAAGATTTTGCCAAATCTCTATAAAAAAGGGGGCATATTAGCGTATTTTTGGGGGTAACTTTGATTTTATGGGTAAATTTTATCGACGAGAAAAGGAGTATTGAACAGTCTCAAGTTAATAAAAATTTATTGAAAAAATATTAAAAGCGAATATGCTAAAAATATAATATGAAAAAAATGAAAAAAAATACAAATAGCTACGTTTGCGGGCGGATGTTTCTGGTGCACGGAAAAGCAGTTTAGAGAAGTCGACGGCGTCTTAGAATCGGTTTCAGGCTATACCGGAGGCCACGTTAAAAATCCTTCCTATGAAGAGGTTTGCAGCGGCGATACAGCCCACAGGGGGCGGTTATGCTAAAATATGATCCCGAAAAAGTCTCCTATTCGCAGCTTCTTGAACAATTTTGGATAAGCATTGACCCGCTGGATAAATCGGGACAGTTTGCCGACAGGGGAGAGCAGTACACTTCAGCAATATATTACCACAATGACAGTCAGAAGGAAGAGGCTCTGGCCAGCCGCGCGGCTGATGAAAAGCTTTTCGGAGAAAAAGTATATACCGCTGTGGATCCTGTGTCGATATTTTATTCCGCAGAAGAAAATCATCAAGACTTTTGCCGCAAAAACCCTGAAAGGTATGCAAGTTATAAAAGACTTTCAGGAAGGCCTTCCCGCCTTGCGGATCTCTGGAAGAAAAAACCGCTTACGCCGCTTCAGTACCGGGTAACCCGGGAAAACGGAACAGAAACTCCTTTTAAAAATGAATACTGGGACAATAAAAATCAGGGGATATATGTTGATGTTGTATCCGGGGAGCCGTTATTCAGCTCTCTTGATAAGTTTGATTCGGGAACGGGCTGGCCCAGTTTTATCCGTCCGCTGAAAAAAGAAAACATTATTGAAAAAAAGGATTTAAGCCTTGGTATAAATCGGACAGAGCTAAGGAGCTGTAATGCTGATTCGCATCTGGGGCATGTGTTTAAAGACGGACCCGGAAAGAACACTCTGCGTTACTGCGTAAACTCTGCGTCGCTAAAATTTATTTCACTTGAGAGGCTTGAACAGGAAGGTTACGGGGAGTATCTAAAACTCTTCAGGAATAAAAAGCGGGGCAAGAAAACCTAGGCTGTTATATAATTATAAAATAACAAAAACGTAAAACGTAGGGTCTGACCCCAAAAATTTGCATTATAACTGCATATTTGTTAGTTTCTTACAGTTTTAAGAAGAAAGAAGATACCAGCTCAAGGAGGAAAAATGGTTGTAGAAAAAGGAAAAAAGGTTAAAATCCGGTATGAAGGAAAACTTGAAAGCGGGCAGGTCTTTGACAAATCACAGGAAGATAAGCCCCTGGAATTCACCGCCGGTACGGGCCAGGTTATCCCGGGATTTGACCATGCGGTATTGGGTATGGAAGTAGGCGAGGAAAAAGAATTCACAATAGACTCTGATAATGCATACGGTTCAAGAAACGAAGAGCTGGTAAAATCAGTATCGCGTTCACAGCTCCCCGAAGGTTTGGAACCTGAAGAAGGAATGATGCTTCAGACTCAGAATCCTTCAGGACAGGTAATGCCGGTCAAAGTTGTGGGAGTAGAAGAAGAGGATATAAAAATTGACTTCAATCACCCGCTTGCCGGACAGAATTTGTTCTTCAATGTTAAAGTTATAGAAATAAACGAAGGATAATTTATTGTTCTGTGTGACCATATAATGTGGTCATATGACAATCTTTTGGGGATTAATTTATTTTTATTCAAACGATCTTATCAATAAAAATCAGGTAAACTAAAGTAACAAAAGACATCACGGTTCCCGGCAAAGCCCCTTCGGGGCCCAGCAGGGCAAGTCCTGCGGTGGCGCCGAATACCGAGTTTTTAACGGTCGATACTATAATAATGCTTATTTTATTCTCCCGGCTGATGTTTTTATTCCTTAGAATGTATTTCATTCCGTATGCAATGCCGAATATAACTATGGTAAAAATTACAAGAAGCTTAATTATATAATCCGGATCCGTAACAAGGAACCCCCTGTTTATCCCGAAAATAATGGTGAAAATTATTCCAAATCCCAGGTTTACGGCGGGCCCGTGTATTTTCTTTGCGATATCAGCAAGTCCAATCCGCCTGAATATTATTCCAAGCCCCAGCGGTATAATAACAAGCAGTATCAGAAGGTTGAATATAGATGCAAAACTTACCGCTTTGCTGCCGGTAAAGATTGCTGTCAGCCACGGCATAAGGAAAAGAGTGGCAAGAAAAGCCGAAAGGGTGGCAGTGGACGCATAAAAAAGGTTGCCGCCTAAAATCGCCGCAAAAGGAACTATTGCCAGGCCCGGGGGCGTTGCGGCGGCCAAAACAAGTCCCGCCCATACGGCTTCTCCCAGGGAAAACAGTTTCCCGACAGCCAGTACGGCAAAAAATATCATAAGATAATTAAGCAAAATGCCTGCGGCGAAAGGCCTGGCTGCTTTTTTTAGATCCCTGAAGGCTGAAAAATCCGTTTCCGTAAGAGAAATAGTCATTATAAGCATAAGGATCGGCATGTTAAGGAATGAAAATTTTCCCATAACATCACCGGCGGCAAGGCCTATTAATACGCTTGCTGAAAAAATAAAATTCCGGTTAAAAAGAAGTTTCAGCAAGTTAATTTTTCCGCCAGCAGAGCAACCCTTTTACCCAGAGATATGCATTGGGATTTTACTCTTTCATCCGGAGACCCTATAGATACCGGCCCGTAATGGTCTCCTTTGGAGGTTCCTGCTACAACCATACCGTGAATCAGCAAAGCCTGTATTATAGCCATTATTGTCGTTTCGTTGCCTCCTCCGGTATTCGCGGCAGAAGAAAAAGCTCCGCCAACCTTTCCTTCCAGCTTGCCGTGAAACTTCACGCTTTCATCAATAAGCTCTTTTATCTCGTTGCTGGGAAGCCCGTAATAAGTAGGCGACCCCATTATTATCCCGTCGGCGTTAAGCAAATCTTCCGGTGATGTGTCATTTATGTCTTTAAGTTCCGTTTCCGCGCCTGCTTCCCGGGCGCCCTGTTGTACATATTCCGCCATTTTCCCGGTATTGCCTGTTTTTGAGAAATAAACAATTAATACTTTAGCCATCCCTTCCTCCTTTTTCTACTCCGCCTGTACAATAAGTTAAAAAGTTAACCTCTGAGGTGCCTTTATATAGCAAAAAATATCAGGTTAAAGCAAATAAATAATTCTGGGGTTACATTTCACGGTTAATTTTGATATTTAAAAATTATTAGTTAATATGTTTTTAACAGTAAAATGCTAAAGAATACCATAGGAGGTTTCCATGATGGTAAAACTTTTTGCAGTCTTGTTTCTTTTTTTTATATCAGGATGCGGCAGGGATCTTTCAGACAGGGTTGTACTGAGGTTCTGGCACGGTATAGAAAGCCCTGAAAATAACCGGCTCCTTGAGAAGAAGGTCCGGCTCTTTGAAAAAAGAAACCCTGATATAAAAATAGAACTTGAAAATATAGGCGCGCAGGACCGCGCCATGCCCCGCATAATGACTGCTCTCAGCGCAGACCGGCAGCCCGATCTTCTCTGGTTCGCTCCCGTCTATACCGGCAGGATTGCCGAAAGCGGAAAACTTGTTCCGGCAGAAAAATTTATAGAAAAAGACACCGGTTTTGACCCTTCCTTCATATATGAAGGGATACTTGACTCCGGCCGCTATAACGGGATCATATACACCGTGCCTTTTGAAACAAACTGTCTTGCCGTATACTACAACAAGGACCATTTTGAAGAAGCCGGAATAACCGAGCTGCCCCGCACCTGGGAAGATCTGCGTGAGGCAGCTATTACCATTACAGAACATTCTGCCGAAAGCGACCGGATAGAGCGCTTTGGTATGCTGATTCCGCTGGGCACAGAAGAATGGACAGTATGGACCTGGCAGACTTTCCTGTGGCAGGCCGGCGGCGATATACTGGACGATACAATGACAGAGGTCAGATTTGACAGGGAGCCGGGAATAAGAGCCCTGCAGTACTGGAGCGACCTTGTACATAAGTATGAATGCGCAGTTCTTTCCGAAAGGAACGCCGGCTACAAACTGGACCCGTTTCTCGCCGGCCGGGTATCAATGATGATTAACGGCCCGTGGATTTACCCTGTGCTGCAGCAGCAGGACGCTGTAAACTACGGTTCTTTTCCTCTTCCGCGCGATAAAACACGGGCCACCAACATAGGAGGAGAGAACCTCTATATATTTAAATCCACGCCGACAAAGGAAGCGGCCGCCTGGGAATTTGCAAAATTTATAATGTCGGAAGATTTCCAGATAGAATGGGCAATTAATACAGGGTACCTGCCGGTTAACCGCCGGGCTGCCGAATCCGCGGAATACCGGCAGTTTCTTGAAGAAAACCCTTTCATAAAAACTTTTGTGGATTCAATGGACTTTGGCAGGTCGAGACCCCCGGTAAAAGAATATTCCCGTATATCAGACAGGATAGGGCGGGCAGTTGAAAGCGCGCTGTATCTAAGGGTTTCTCCCGGTGAAGCGCTCCGTAAAGCGGCACAGGAGGCGGAGGATCTTCTTTGAGGCATAAGCCTCTCGAACCCTACCTGTATCTTTCTCCGGGTGTATTCTGTCTGGTTCTTTTTATAGTAATACCGGTAATATTCCTTTTGATTCTTTCTTTTTTCCGCTGGGATATGATGTCCGGAGTTTACTCGTTTGCGGGCCTTCGGAACTATATTGAAATGCTGAAGGATCCGGTTTTTTTCCAAGCCGCCCGCAATACGGCTATTTACGCGGCCGGAGTTATTCCCGTATCAATGGCTGTAGCCCTGGCTATAGCCGCGCTGGTTAACGAAAAACTTAAAATATTCTCTATCTACAGGAGTTCCATATTTATACCCGTAATAGTTTCTCTTGCGGCAAGCGGAGTAATATGGTTGTGGATATATGACTACCGAAGCGGGATACTGAATCATCTTCTTGCAGGACTGGGAATATCCAGGATAAACTGGCTGGGCAACCCGGATACGGCGCTTCTCTCGGTTATAATCGTAACACTGTGGCAGAGAATAGGGTACAATATGGTTGTCTTTTTTGCAGGACTGCAGGTAATTCCCCGCAATCTTTACGAGGCGGCGATGATTGACGGTGCAAACGGGCTAAAAAGATTCAGGTACATAACCTGGCCCAACCTTCTTCCCACTACTTCATTCATACTTGTGATAAATCTTATTTTCGCATTCCGGGATTTTGATCAGATCTACGTTATGACAAGAGGAGGGCCGATGAGAGCGACCACCACGCTGGTCTATCACATATACGAGACGGCTTTTGCCGAGTTTAACATAGGGATGGCCGCTGCCGCTACAATGGTGCTGTTTGTTATAGTCATGGCGGCAACCTGGTTCTACCTTCGCTTTTTCGGGGAGAAAGAATAAATGAAAGTTTCCCGCGTTATCACCCATACACTGCTCACAGCAGTCAGCCTTGTTTTCATATTCCCGTTTATATGGATCGTAATTACATCACTCAGAGGACGGCTTGAAGTGCTCAGCGAGTATTCTCTGATAATAAGGCAGTTTAACTGGGAAAACTATGTATCGGCCTGGCAGGCAACAAACTTTCCTCGCCAGTTCTTTAATTCGTTTACCGTAGCCGTAACAGTCACTCTCGGTCAGATTTTAACCTCGGCCCTGGCCGGCTACGCTCTGGCCCGCATGGAATTCAAAGGTAAAAAAGTTGTCTTTATGTCGGTTCTTGCCACCCTTATAATCCCGTATCATATGCTGATTGTCCCTCTTTTTGTAATGCTTTCACGGTTCGGATGGATAAACACATACCGCGGAATGATAATACCTATGCTCGCGAACGGATTCGGCATATATCTTTTCAGGCAGTTTTTCAAAAAAGTGCCCGTGGAACTGGAAGAAGCCGCCGCCGTGGACGGGGCTTCAAGGTGGACTACGCTGTGGAGAGTAGTTTTTCCGCAGGCTCTCCCTGCCGCCGGGACGCTTTTTATATTCACCTTTGTAGCTGAGTGGAACGATTTATTCAGATGGCTTATATTCACCCACTCCAGGGACATGAGAAACGTACAGTTGGGTCTCAGCGTCTTTCAGGAACAGTTTGCCACGGATTACGTGCGTCTTATGGCGGCGGTGGTAATAATAACCGTTCCGACATTCATATTATTCTTTATAGGACAGAAAAAACTGATACAGGGAATCTCCATAGGAGGGATCAAAGGATAATTGAAATATAATAACATTGAAAATAGGAAAAACAACATGTATAAGTTCCGTAGAAATTTGTGATATGCTTGCGTGCCGCAGCGGAAATATATTATATTTAAGCTGAATCTGTTTTTTGTACCGGAGGTGATTTTATGAAAAAACTTACATTACTTTTTATGGCTGGTTGCGTTTTTGCTGTGGGGCGGGTGCATGCCGGCTATGTTTATACCGGAGGGTCTGTAAGCGGACATGTGGATGACAGGGGTTTTTACGCTGAAGTTTCTCCGGTTATAGGTTACCGCTACAACATACTGGATGTGGGATTAGGGGCTTTTTACTCATATACGGATCGTTATGACCGTGTCAGGTACACTTACGGTGCCAGGACATATCTGCAGATGACATTACTGAAAAATGTCTTCGCTCACGGTGAAGTTCAATTAACAAATATAGGAAGCCCCAGGGATCAGGATGACCGCAAATGGGTCGTATCTTTTCCCGTAGGAGCGGGCTACAGGCAGAACCTTGACCCGAAGACGCAGGCCTACGCCATGATTCTTTATGACCTTGCCCTCGATAAGAATTCCCCGGTGAGAAACCCTATTTTCAGGGCAGGAGTTACACGCAGGTTTTAATAGGGGATAAAAAAGGAGAAATATTATGAACACAGCAGAATTGACCCGGTTTTTTATGTGGTGCACTATTCTGAACGCAGTGCTTCTTGTTTTTTCTTTTGTGATGTATATTGCCATGGGAGACTTTATTTATAAAATACACGGAAAATTTTTTCCCATGGAGAGGAAGGCTTTTGATCTGGTTTTCTATTCGTTTATAGGCTTATACAAGATACTAGTATTTGTATTTTGTCTTATACCCTGGCTTGCCCTGATGATTGTAGGATAGTATGAAAGGCGAAAGCTGCTCCCGCATTACGGAGTTTTTAGTTTTTTTAGGTTATTAAATAAAATTTTGAGCGGCTTGGGCACACTTCATACCGTCCAGGGCTGAAGACAGTATCCCTCCCGAAAAACCGGCTCCCTCGCCGCAGGGAAAGAGCCCTTCTGCTCCGGGGTGCATCAGGGTGGTTCTGCTTCGGGGAATCCTTACAGGAGAACTGGTTCTGGTCTCGGGAGCCAGGACGGCCGCCTCACTGCTTAGAAATCCTTTCATTTTTTTTCCGAAATCTTCAAAGCTTTTTATCAGCGCTTCTGTAACATAATGAGGGAATAACTTAGCGATTGGAAAACTTGTTACACCCGGAACATAAGAGCAGGAGGGTAGGGTTTTAGAAATTTCCCCACTTACAAAATCAGTCAGCCTCTGTGCCGGAGCGATAAGGCTGCCTGTTACATTAAAGGCTTCTCTTTCAATTTTTTCCCGGAACTTCAAACCATCAAAAACTCCTGTTCCGAAATCCTTTTCGGATACTGAAGCCACTATTGCCGAATTAGCAAAAGGAAGATCTCTTCCTGAGGGAGACATTCCGTTTAATACCAGTTCTCCCTTGTCTGTAGATGCAGGAATAATCATTCCGCCGGGACACATGCAAAAAGAATATACCCCCCTGCCGCCGAAAGAACTTTTGAGTACGTAAGAAGCGGGAGGCAGGCCTTCGGGCCTGGGCGATGAACCATACTGTATGGAATTTATAAGCTGCTGACTGTGTTCGACTCTTACTCCGACCGCAAAAGGTTTAGTCTCAAGCTCCACTCCCTGTTCCTGCAGCATCCTGTAGGTACCGGCAGAGGAATGCCCGGTTGCAAAAATAAGTGCAGTGCAGGGAAGCAGTTCTTCTTCGTTTAAAGTTATTGAAACCATTTTGTCTTCTTTGACGGTTACTGAAGTTATACGTGAGTTAAAGTTTATCTGTCCGCCGTGTGTGATTATGGTTTTTCTTATTGATTTTATAACGCCCGGCAAAGCGTCGGAGCCGATATGCGGCCTGGAGTCTATGAGGATATCGGGAGTAGCTCCATGCTGAACCAGAAGGGATAGTACCTGATGGGGTTTGCCGCGTTTTACTGCTCTTGTATAAAGCTTGCCGTCGCTGAATGTTCCGGCACCGCCTTCTCCGAAACAGTAATTTGAGTCTGGGTTCAATAATTTTTTTGAAGAATCAAGGGCTTTTATGTCTTTTTTTCTGGAGTCAATGTCCTTACCCCTCTCAAATATTACGGGCTTTATCCCCATTTGGAGCAGACGCAGTGCAGCAAAAAGCCCGGCCGGGCCGGCGCCGGCGATAAAAACATTTTTGCCGACAGAGACGTTTTTGAATGCCGGGAATTTTTCTTTTTCAGGTTCCTGACCCGCGTAAACGGCTACTTTAAGGCGGTATACGGGTTTGTGCCTGGCATCTATAGACCTTTTTAGTATTTTTATGTGACCGGGTTCTTTTTTTGTCTTTTCAAGGACAAGTTTTTTTATATAACAGGAGTCATTAATATGCTCCGGGGGTATTGTAAGATCTATTTCTTTCATCATTTATTATTGGGCAGTTTATCAGTTCATTATCCAGATCATATAGTTAAGAGCGCTTGCCGCAGATACCCATGCTGTATAGGGTATGAGGCCCTCTGCAAGAAGCTTCGAGGATGGCCAGATCAATATTATAAGAGCTATTATTGTAAGGTTTAAGACTATTATCCAAAGGAAAGCAAGTCCTGTCAGGTTCAAGCCGAAAAAGATAAGGGACCAGACTGCATTAAGAAAAGCGTTTATTATAAACAGTATTATGATGAGGGTGTAGCGCTTTGCCGAGCGGTGCCGGTTAACAAAACCAAGGGCGATTATTGTGACCAGGATATAAAGGAATGTCCACATTGCTCCTATGAATCCTCCGGCGGGCGTCCATCCGGGTTTAGCTATGGTTTCATACCAGCCGTTGAGACCCAGGGAAGTAAAGTAACTTCCCAAACTCGCTACGGTAATAGTTATAAGCGGGATTACAAAATAGTTTAATTTAATTTTCATCTAACTGTACCTTTCCCCTCAGGGATTTTTTCGTAGACTGTATTTTTTTGTTACGAAGAATTTTTTCTTTAGCCCGTTTTGATCGCTTTCTTTTCTGCCGGCGTATTTTTTCTATTTTCTTCTGCCGCCGAGACTTTTTTCCTTCCACAGTGTCCTCTATTTTTTCGGCAAGGCGCCTCCTGGCAAGAAAACGGTTAACTGACCTTGAACGGCTGGTAGAGCACTTAACCTCCGTGCCGGTGGGAATGTGTTTAAGATAAACTCCGCTGGCCGTCTTGTTTGTCTTTGTGCCGCCTTTCCTGGCGGCAGAGATGAATTTTTCTTTCAGGTCTTTTTCCCATATTTTGTAATGGCGCATTTTTTCAAGAAGTTTTTTCTCTTTTGCTTCGCTTACGCCAAATTTACCCATACAGTATTCTCATTGTTACAGCTTAGACCTGAAGGTTCTTTTGTTGGCTGTGTGGCTTATTTTATCTGAAAGATTGGGATTTGCTTCAAGTATTTTTTTAAAAGCATCTTTCAGGAGCAACAGGACCCTGGTTTTTTCAGCGGCTATCACTGCGAAAAACTTTCCGGGCCGGTCCTGAAGAACTATTGTTTTTCCCCGTGTATAAGTCTGGGATATGAACTTTGATAGAATGACATCTGTTTCACCTACGGAAAGGTTAGAAAAAAAAGCTATTTTATGAAGAGTCTTTACAAGCAACTGTGTTTCGTCTTTGTTCATGTGAATATATTAAATGATATGTGAAATGCTTGTCAAACCCGAAGCGCTCATTGCTTAAAGGCTATGATTATGTTATCATTAATTATACCGCCTGATGTCCTCCCGGCAGTACCGGCCGGACCCATCAAATTTTTAACAGGAGTAAAGTATTAAAATATGAGTGAAAGTTTCAAAGAGCTTGGGATAAATAAAGAAATTGATTCTATATTAAAGAGTATAGGGTATGTTTCTCCTACGCCCATACAAGTAAAAACCATCCCTTCCATATTGAAGGGACGCGACCTGATAGGACAGGCAGAAACCGGTTCGGGAAAGACTGCCGCATGTGCTGTGCCCCTGGTGCAGATGGTTAACAGGGAAATGAACGCCATACAGGCACTCATTCTTGCGCCGACGCGTGAGCTGGCTATACAATATCTCAATGAAGTGACTTCTATTGCAAAACCCTACGGGGTGAAGGCTTTTGTTGTTTACGGCGGTTTTGACATTGACATACAAATGGCAAAACTGAGAGACGGAGTGCACATACTCGTTGCTACCCCGGGCCGGCTTACGGATATCATGTACAACAGGCAATTTCCGCTGGACGGAGTAAAGACCTTTGTTATAGATGAAGCCGACGAGATGATGAAAATGGGATTCATTGAGGATATAGATTTTATAAAGAAGTGTATGGTACACGAGCACCAGACACTTTTTTTTTCGGCTACAATGCTTCCTCCCATAAAAAAGCTTGCCCGAAAGTATTTGAAAGACGCTGATCATGTCAAGCTTACCGGAAAGAGATCCCAGCCGGAAAACCTTAACCACTGCATGGTAAGCGTAAACAGCAGGGACAAGGAAAAAGCTCTAAAAGAATTTCTTCTCAAAGAGGATATATCACAGGCAATTGTTTTCTGCAATACGCGCCGCAGGGCCGAACAGCTGGCAAAAAAAATGAAAGGGATTGTTGACGGAACGGATTTCCTCCATGGCGGGCTTAAGCAGCACCAGCGTGAAAAGATACTTCGAAGTTTCCGCAGGAAGAAAATAAAGTTTATAATAACCACGGATGTAATGGCCAGGGGCATAGATATTCAGAATGTCAGCCATATTATAAATTACGAGGTTTCGCAGAATGCGGAAGTTTACATACACAGAAGCGGCCGGACAGCACGTATGGGAGGGGAAGGAGTATCCGTTTCTTTTGTCTCCTCCGGCGAAAAAGAAAAATTTGAGGAAATAAAACAGGTTTCAGATATTAATTCCGGTAACCTTACAAAGATAAAGTACAAACCGTCCGTAAACCCCCCCCGCCGCTGAATTATTGACGGCTTTTATGGCATTTGTTTTTCCTTTTCGGCTTCATTCTGCGGAACCCGACCCCATACGTCCTCTTAAATATATGATGATAGAAAAGGAAGCTGTTGTGCCGGGACTCCACGGGTGGAGCGTCTTTTTGAGGGTACACCACCGGTCCGGGGTCTTTGGAGTGTTTCAGGACGCACAGGGTTCAAATTTTGTGGGAATGGGAATCAGGGGGTCTTTTTAAGTTAAGTGTTTTTCTGCCGCTAAGCTGGCCGCAGGCCGCGTCTATGTCTTTTCCTCTCTCCTGCCTTATAGATACCGGTATTGTCCTCATCTCAAGTATGGCTTTAAACATATCAATCGCTCCGGTGGCTGCGGGCTGCATTTTTATTGATGGAACGGGATTAAGCCGTATAAGGTTTACGTGTGATAAAGTCCCTTTCAGAATAGAGGCAAGAGCAATGGCCTGGTCCCTGGAGTCGTTGACCCCCTTAATCATCACGTATTCAAAACTGACTCTTCTTCCGGTGGATGCCGCGTAATGCCGGCAGGCTTTCATAAGCTCGTTTAGGGGATACTTTTTGTTTACCGGCATAAGCGTGTCCCTGAGATCGTCGGTTGCGGCATTCAGGGATACGGCCAGGGTAAGCTGTAGTTTCTCTTCCGCAAGCTTGTATATTTTCTTTACAAGCCCGCATGTTGAAACCGTTATTCTTCTCATTGCCACATCCAGTCCGTCTTTGTGGTTCATTATTGATACGGCTTTCAAAACATTGGAGTAGTTGGCAAGGGGTTCTCCCATTCCCATTAATACGATGTTGCTGATTCTTCTGGATACTTTTTTCTCTATTGTAAGAAGCTGGTTGACTATCTCGGCGCAGCTTAAATTGCGTTTCAGTGGCTGTTTTGCCGTGGCGCAAAAGGAACAACCCATGGCGCATCCGGCCTGGGTAGAAAGACATACGCTTGTCCTGACTCCTTTGTAAGGAAGGTAAACGCTTTCTATTAGTTTTTTGTCTTCAAGTTCGAAAAGAAATTTACGTGTGCCGTCCTTTGAACGCTGAGCGGAAATTATTTTAAGCGGGTCAAAGCAAGTCTTTTCCTCAAGCAGGGCTATCATAGACTGCGGGAGATTGTCCATACTGGCGAATGAAGAGATTTTACTGGAGTATATCCAGTTGAAAAGCTGTTGAGCCCTGAATGCCGGCAAGCCAAGCTGCTTCATCAGGTTGCGCATCTGACTGAAATCTTTATCGAGAAGATTGATTTTTTCCTTCATATTGTTTTCCGGGGAATCCTTAATTCATTCTGTTCCGAATTATCTTACTAAAGGAGTTGGGGATATGCAACAAGTAAAAAAGGGTTCAGTTATTGACAACAGCCTCAATAATATGTTAAAAACAATTACATATGCGGGCCGCAGGCTCGCTTAAAGGAATAGGTTTCAGGTTCAGGGAGTTTAGTTTTAATGAAAAAGTTAATTGTTGTTTTTGCTGCCGGGGTTATGGCTTTATGTCTTTCGCTACCTGCAGGGGCTCTGGAAATCACAGTATCGCCGAACTTCGGGACTGTACTTTCTCCGGACTTATCCGGTACCACAGGCGGTCTTGGATACACGGCGCGTCTTTTAATGGCCGGAAGCATGTTTTTGGATTATGAAGTAGGGTTTGAGAGCGGACAGCTTCCCATTGCCAAAAATGTGGATACCATACCCATAACGGCTGTTATAAGATACAACTTTTTCACGCTGGGAGATATAAAGCCCTATATACAGACAACAGCCGGCGTTTACTATACGAAAACCAGGACGGACGACAGCAGTAATTTTGGGGCTTCAATGGGACTCGGGACCCGCCTGTCTTCAACAAGGACGCCTGTTTTTGCAGATGCCCTGTTGAGAGGAACCTTTATTTATGATAAGGACTTCGAGGACAATATGCTTCTTATGCTCCACATGGGATTTGGGTTGGGCCTAAGGTTTTAGTAAAGACAGGGCGCAGTCTGAGAACAGGAGGAACAGGTCGACACCGGAAATAAAATAAAGGTTCTGATAGTAGACGACGATAACGATATTGTCAGGCTGCTGACTGTTCTTCTCAAGAGCCGGGGATATGAAATAGATACTGCGTATGACGGGTCGTATGCCCTGGAAAAAATTGTACTTTATAAACCGGACCTCATACTTCTTGATATAGATATGCCTGAAGTGAACGGACTTGAGGTTCTTAAAAGAGTGAAAGAAAATCCTTCCACAGCCGGTATTCCCGTTATAATGCTAACCGCAAATACGGATGCCGATTCTTTTGAATCAGCGGTAGATAAAAATGCCGACCGTTATGTGGCAAAACCCTTTAAAAGCAGTTTTCTTATGGAGAAAATTGAAGAAGTACTTAAAGATTACGGATTAAAAAAACGGAGCTATGACTCCGACGCGGCTGACATTTGAAGTCTGCAGAATGCAAATATTTTAAGGACATGCCGTAATATTTAAATCCCGTTATGGAAAAATCTAAAAAAGAAAGGAGGTGAAAAAATATGAAAGGAACAGTGCAGTTTTTCAACGATCTGAAAAATTTTGGTTTCATTAAGCCCGACGAAGGCGGAAAAGACCTTTTCGTGCACCGCAATGATGTTCAGGGAGATTCTCTGAGTGAAGGTGACAAGGTAGAATTCGAAGCTGAAGACGGACAGAAAGGACCTAAAGCAG
>PWMP01000152.1 GCA_003558145.1 Elusimicrobiota bacterium | reverse complement strand
ATTTATATCTTCTTTAAAGTCAAATCAAATGTATAATGAAATTTAGTGGGGTGGATGACCGGATTTGAACCGGCGACCACCTGGGCCACAACCAGGGGCTCTGCCACTGAGCTACATCCACCACTTATTCAAGATGTAAGTATATCAGTTGATTTATAAAATTTCAAATTTAAATTGAATTGTCTCTTCTTTTTTGATATATTAATTTCACAATGGAGCCGGACCTCAAGGAGAATTACGTGGTTAATAATTTAAAAACAGCAACCAGTATAGTAGGAATTGTCCTCCTTGTATCCCTGACAGTTCTTGTTAACATTTTTATAACCAACCAGGTTTCAAAATCAAGATATATAGGCCTGGACCATAAGAACCTTCCTTCCATACAGCTTAAGGGAGAGGGAACTGTTTACGCGACCCCCGACACAGCCCGAATTTCCCTTACAGTTTTAACGCAGGCTCCGGATACTTCCCAAGCCCTTTCCGACAACAACCGCAAAATGGAGGCCGTAATAGAATACCTTAAAGCAGAAGGAGTGGAGGAGAATAATATCAGGACCACGGGCTTTAATATACGACCCCTGCAGGAACGTATAGAGGATCCCCAAACCGGAAAAAAAAGAACAGAAATATACGCATACCGGGTTATAAATACAGTTGAGGCGGATATAAAGGATATAGAAAAGGCTGGAAAAATTGCCTCGGGCGCGGTGGAGGCCGGAGCAAACAGAGTAGACCGACTGCAGTTTATTGTAAGCCGGGAGGAAGAATACAAGAAAGAAGCCCGCCGGAAAGCTGTCCGCCAGGCGAAAGAAAGGGGAGAGGAAATAGCCGACTCCCTGGGGGTGGAGCTGGGCAGGCTGCTTAATTTCTCAGAAGATAGAGATTTTTTCAGACCCATGGCAAGAGCTCAGGCAATGGAGACGGCCGACCGGACCGAAGTTCCGCTGGAACCCGGGGAGAACGAGATAAAAGCAAACGTAACCCTGGAGTACGAAATCAGGTGAGGAGGCAGAGCCAAATATAATGGAAGTTTCCCTAAGTTATTATCTTAAAGGAAAAGATACTCCTACTGTAAAAGAAGAGGAGGCTAAGGGGATACTGGAGGAGAGCAGTGTATCGGTAATGCCCCAATTCGGCCAGCCAATTTATTTTTCCGTAAGGGATATAGTAACCATTACCGAAGGAAATTACCGTATTCATATAGAACTGACTTCCGGGGAGACCCTTACACTTTACAATTTGGGCTATAAATACGAAGACTTTCTCCGGACACTCTGCACGATAAGAAATGAAACCTTTATCAAGGACATGCTCATGGCAGAGGCAGTTAAACAATCGGGAGTAAAGGCCAAGTTCACCCGAACAACAAAAGACGGAGAGGAAGTATCCGGAGAATGCGAACTTCGCCTATACGAAACGGCCCTGGTCCTTATCCCCGAAAAGTCAGATATAAGGCGCACACCTTACTGCTACCTTACAAAAATAGCCAAAGAAAATTTTTCTTTGATAATTGAGACCGATTCCGGAGACAGGATTATCCTTTCAAAGATGGGCAAGTACCTGGACTATTTCGCCAGGGCTCTTTCCGAAGCGGTAAACGAGCTTTCCCTGAAGGTCCAGGCCACCATTAAGGAGTTGGTTCCCGATGCAGACCCTCTCACGGTAAGGAAAGCCGCCGCCATGATGAAGGAGGGGCAGGCGGCCCGAAAAGAAGATATAGATTCGGTATGTCCCCGGCTCTGGACGGCAATGGAAGAAAAGGTAAAACACCTTGAAAACGGGCAGGAGTACGAGTTTCTATCCTCCCTGGCGGTTACCGAAAATATATGCATTGGTCTCAAGCGGGGCCTTATGGGAGACCTTACCGGGGAGTACCTCTGGTTTCTTATTCCCATCTACAGTTTAGACCCCGCCAAACCGGGAAATGTGGTGGCAATGGAATCGGTTACCGAAGAGGAAAAGGAACACGGCAGCGCTACCTATTTTTTCAGGCTCACAGGCAGGAAAGAGTATCCAAAATTCGATAACATTGATGAGCTGCACAATGCAACAGAGATCTTTATAAAAAGAATAAACAGGTGCATGTTGGCGGTAAATTTCCGCCGGGAACCGATCTACCTCCCCTCCGAAAGCATGATGAAGCCCCACTTCCAAAAATACCGTATCGCGGTATCAGCCATCCCGGAATTACGAAAACTGAGAGAGCTTTTTATAGGGCGCATAATCCACAGGGGCCCCGGACAATGGGAAAAAGATGTCCGGGACCTGATGAGATTCAACGCGAGGGCTGAAAACGATGAAGTAAAATGGAGAAAGAAGTTAACAAAAGGAGGCGACTGATATGGTAGGATACAAGCACCCCTGCAGGTACTGCGGCAAGCTGACCCCGCCCAACTCTAACCTATGTCCTTTCTGCGGCAAGGTTAACCCAAAGGGGCCTACCCGATGCCCGGTATGCCGCAACCCCATAAAAAAGGAGTATAAGGTATGCAGCGGGTGCGGCCTGGAGCTTAAGGCCTCCTGCCCGTCCTGCGGGAAGGAAACTTTTTTGGGTGACTATTGCGAGCACTGTGACGCTCGCTTGAGAGTGGTTTGTCCCCATAAGAAATGCGGCGCCGAGCAGGCGCCAATAGGTGAAAACTGCGTGAAGTGCGGGAAACCGCTGAATAAGTAACAAGGAGAATTTCATGAACATGAAGGCGTTTACCAGTAATTTACAGGATAAGAGCACCGAGGCGGGCTTCCAGTTCGTATTCCAGTGCGATATATGTAAGGAAGGATACAAGACTTCCTTTATAGAGTCCAAGACATTTAAGAAAAAAGGAATATTCAAAAAGATAGCCAATCTTCTTTCTTCGGCTCTTTTTATGTCCGGCAAAAGGGGCGCCTACCGGGCCAGCTGGGGAATGAGACGGGGTGCCCAGTCAATAGGTTCCGGCGGCGAAGGCATCAAGCAATCCCCCAAGTGGCATCAGGAATACGAGGAGACTTTTGAACTGGCCCAAAACGAGGCCAAGCAGCATTTTCACCGCTGCCCGAAATGCAGCAAATGGGTATGCGAAAACGACTGGAACGAACAAGAAGGACTCTGTACCAAGGACGCTCCCAGGGTAGATGTGGAAGTGGCGGCAGCCAAGGCCAATAAAACAGTCAGTGATATTCATGCTAAAGCTGCCCAGACCCAGGCATTCACGGGAGAAATAGAAAGTAAGCAGACAATATGTTCCCAGTGTTCAAAACCGGCCGGGGAGGGTAAATTTTGCAACAACTGCGGAGCCGAACTGGCTCTCAACAAGTGTTCCAAATGCGGAGCAAAAAACCCGGCGGGAATAAGGTTCTGCGGGGAATGCGGAGAAAACCTCTCTTAGTTAATAAAGATACGTCATCGTATATTGACAACTCCCCATTGTTAAAACAAGGGGAGTTGTCAACCCAAAATACTTTATAGTTTCCTTAGTTTTTTCCAAAAGCCAAATGTAATTTCATACCGATCAAGCCCCTCCTTAATTTTGGGTTCTTCCCGGCATCATATACTTCGAAAAGTTGTACTTATTTTTTTTATTTTATCCCCTGGTATATCTACATCATCAGCATACTTTTCCCATTTTGATACTGCATTCTTCACTTGAGAAATGATACTTTCGGCTCTTTCTTTTTTAATAGATGCTGTTTTGGCAAACTCAATAAAATCTTTTTTATCGAACTT
>PWMP01000072.1 GCA_003558145.1 Elusimicrobiota bacterium | reverse complement strand
CCACTAGCTTTCCACCCCAGTCAGTCATAAATTCAAACTCTCCCCCTGGCGCTAATTTCTTTTCAACCTGTCCAGCATAGTTGTTCCTGGCGGTTAGCGCTTCAGGGGTTAGTCTGAGTTTGTAGGGTGTGGATTCTCCATCATCATCCTTATTCCATGGAATATCCATAAGGCTATTTATAATATCCCCATATCTTTTCCTGACCGGCGAGGGAGTGGATTTGGCTTCGGGTCTCCTTCTTCCAAGCATCCCTTGGGGCATCAAAAAAAGAAACCTCCCAATTAACCCTCTACTTCTGAAGGTTCGTTGTGCAGATAAATCACGAATAACCGCAGGTTGAGGAGAAATGCACAGGGTTAAGGCCTGGTTGTGAAGAGAGATTGGCTCTTTGCCTTTCCTGTCAACTTTGACAGCTTCCCCCGACCATGATTTCAGCACGGCATCGAGGTTGGGAACAGACCTGGAGTATCTCCCTGCAAGTGTTTCAAATATCCCACCTTCAGCTTCTATAACAGAAATTTTCTGCTCATGGATGCTCATAACTTCTGCTAAGGCTTCAGGGGTTAGATCATCCCCCAACAGCCTTGGAATTGTCACAGGCCCAGGGAGTTTCTTTTCCAGGCTTTTTATCTCCTCCATCAATGATCCATATTCTTCAGGTTCAGCTTTAGCCAATTCATTTCTTTTCCTTTCAATAATCTTCTCCATGGATTTTCGTTCTGATTCACGCTCCTGCATCTCGGGCCAGATTTCCTTTCTCTTCTTATCTTCCCATTGATTAAGAGGCTCCTTGCACACTTCAACCGCAGCTGATTTTCTTTCTGCCGGATTCAGGGCACAGGTTATAAAAATGTTCAGTGGTTCTTTATAGCCATCCTCAGTCTCAGTGACTTGTACTACGAACTTTCTCTGAACTGCCGTGGCAATAACTGCCAAAGTATTAGCCAGAACAATTTCAACAGGAACTTGCAAAGCATCTGAAACTGCTTCGCAGAATTCGCACAATGGATCTGGAAGTCCTTCCAAGGAAATTGTTGGAGCTTCATTTTGGTCTAATGAAATTGGCAAAGGCCAGTTCATCTTATGGTTTTCCATCCCTTTCTCAAGTCCAGATCTAATAGTTCTTTCAACTTCTCCTTCGTCAAGACCACATTCCAGAGCGGATTCAGTTAAGCCATCTTCCACTTCATCTTGATCTAACTCGCCACTTCCTACTAACTGCCCCAAAATAAAGGCACTTTTGTTTAATGTAGTGTTCCTTTCTCCTTGTTTTGAATTCCTTACATTTTTTATCTCCCTATGAAGAACCTCATTTGCGCTTTGTTCAGAATATCCGGCAATATCACTTCTTATATCTACTGCTTTTTTATCCTGAACTAAATAGCTAATCAGTTTTTCTGGTGCTTCAGCCGCATTAATATCCCTTGTCCACTGATATTCGCCCTTCTTTTCACCCTTTTCATATTTTGATGGAGGTAAAATTATATACCCACCATCTCCTTTTATATCCACTCCTGGTCCATACTTTCCATTGGTGGATTGAACTTTGAAACCATTGGACTTGAAATAGTAATGTTTACCTCCGTTTGGAGACTTTGCCGTTTTTGTATCTGGGAAGAATCCACATTCCTGGTAGATTTTACCCAATGTTTCGGAAGCTCCTTCCTTATATCCATCATAATCCAGAACCCACATTCCGGATATCCCACCGGTAGGCATCCCGATTGAAGCATCAGGATGATCTTTCCACCATTTTTCTATTTGACTCGGATCAGTGGTTGCATCTTTAAAGCCTCGTTTGGTTAAAGGTTGTTTTTCAAGGTTACATGGGAATACAGGCATACCGCTAGAAGCATAATTTAGAGCAAACTCAAGTATTTGAGACATGAGTACACATTAACTAGACGAAGTTGCTCAGGAAGCAACTCTATCTTTGTCTTTAGTTCCTATACTCTGAAGTGGAATCTTTACAACATTGCTTTAGAAACATATTGAGATCACCCACATCGTATTTGACACTTCTGCCAATTTTAAAAAATTTCGGTCCTTTGCCATTAACTCTCCAGATTTCGAGAGTGTTCTTTCTAAGGCCAAACATATCTGCTGCCTCCTCAGTTGAAATAAGCTTTAACATCAATTCTCCTCTACATGCTTTAAAACGATTTTGGATAGTATTTCCAAGTCGATAACCCATGGCTAATCCATGCGATTATACTTTCTTGGACTAGCATCTTCTGGCCATTGGCAACTTATTTATTTTTTTTTACATATTTTACTCCTTTGCTTAATGTTGTTACAATCATTATAAAATATGATGGCAGGAAAATTACAGCAGCTCTTGTTTGTTCATACTGCGAGTTACTCCTTGTATATGTTCATAATCATAGTCATAATGCACCATTCTTGTGAAGCTGCTGTATTTTTTTGATTTAGTGGATAAATGTTAAGATTGACCACTTTCAACTACATCGATGTGACCTGCCATTTGTGGAAACTCTGGACATAAAAAAAGGGCAGACCTTAATTGGTCTACCCTTAATTTTTTTTTTCTGACCTTCATTTTACCTGTGTAGATTTCCTCTACATTGGAGTTTTGAAACCTAGTACCGAGATTCTACGGCTTATACTTATGTTTATATCAAATACAAACCATCTCTACGGATTTTCCGCTGATTCCTCTTTTCAACATTACTAAACTGTTAATTTTATTAAAATATGTGGATTTTCTGTGTTCTGTGTACGGGCCACTTCCGGCACACTAAGATGACCCTTCTACCGATCCAGGACAGAGAGCTTGATTCCCTGCTATACCCGTTTATTTCAATGACCCTTTTTACTCGACTTATTTAACAAGATTTTATCCCTTCCCTCATCTCGTTAAAAGCAATCTAGCAAACCTGAGATACCCTGTCAAGCATTATTTTCTAATTTATGAAATTAATTTTCAAATTAAAAGGGCAGGCTGTTCTCCTGCCCTTCTCCAATCTGCTGGTTATAATTCCCGTGCTACCCAGACAACCCTGCCCACCAGAGTGAGTCCGAGTGTGTCATGTGTACTTTTGTCTCCAACCTGAATGTCATTCCAGAAAATTTTTCTATTGTCTGTAGCTAGGAGGCCACCTGAGAGTGTGGTGTGGAATCTGCGTAAATAGAATTCACCATTTTTCTTGAAAAGATAAATTGTCCCTTCCTCGAAAGGGATGTCTTCACATTTCTCCACCATGATGCTGTCGCCAGGGTTGATGACTGGAACCATATCCTGGGAATCAACATGCATGACAAATAGTCCGTCCACCTCACAGAGACACCTCTGATCTAACCAATCCTTCCGGAAGATCAGTTCGGACATCTCTCTATCCACCACCAGTTCGCCATCCACAATTTTCATCCTGGCGACCTTCTCGAACCTGCTGTCCTCCTGCATCTCCCAGGTGAGTTTCCCACCCAGGAAATTCAACACCTTCTCTAGTGTCGCACTCGTCAACCCTGCATCGTCCTCATTCATATACCTCCACAGGCTCCCAGGTGGAACGCCTATGGCGATTGCAAATTTGGTGATGGAGGTGTTGTATTCCTTGTTGCAATCGTCCCAGAGACGCTTTTTCAGTGATTCGTCAAACTTGCCCATCATGTTCTCCTTTCATCAAACCCCATAACCTGTAATGTGCTACATCATCCGGTAATTATCAATAA
>PWMP01000034.1 GCA_003558145.1 Elusimicrobiota bacterium | reverse complement strand
TGGTAAATCTGCTTTACGGAATGCAATACAGCGAAGCTGGAAGTGTGCTTATGATACATATCTGGGGGGGGATGTTTGTCGCCCTTGGTGTAGCTGCAGGTGGTTGGATAATGGTGGAAAACCTTCAAAGATTAACGGCTAAGAATGCCGCTTCGGGCATGGTGGCCAATGTGATTGCCAATTATATACTTATTCCAAAGATTGGTATAAACGGCGCGGCAATAGCAACTGTGATATCGCTAGGTATTGCGTCGTACCTCTCTTTCTTTTTTTATAAAAAAGGCAGAAAAAATTTTTATCTTATGTCCAGAGCTTTTAACCCGGTAAGGATGGCCGTTAATTTTAGAAGGTGAAATCGAAAACACCACTTCCGGCACAATGTTAATGTTACACAAAGCGTTGCAGCCCGGGGTAATCCTTGGCCTGTTATTCTTAATAAACTGAAACTCCGGGCTAATATGCAAAACGCCGCGTTTTTAGCGCGGTGCATGAAAGGATGTTCGTGATGCGCTGGAAATTTAAAGCAGCTATGCAGAAAATGACATCGCTCCTTCCGCCGTCAGTTTCTTATGAGACTTACTTCCGGATTCAAAGACTGTTTGGCACGTTAAAAAAAATTTGCCCAATAGACGGGCTAAGAGCCGGGATTGATGCTTGGACGCGGATTAAAGAAAATGGCTTTGATCCGGCAGGGAAAGTTTTCCTGGAAGTGGGCACCGGTAGAGTCCCTCTTGTGCCCATGGCATACTGGTTGATGGGAGCGGAAAAAATTATTACGGTGGATTTAAATCCCTACTTGAAGGCGGAATTAATAAGGGAAAGTCTCAATTACATCCGGAAGAACATGGATGAGATGCGTGGCCTTTTCGGTCCACTGCTGGTTGAGAAAAGGCTGGAGGAACTTATATGTTTCGCCGGAAAAAGTATTTTTCAGACAAGCGCATTTCTTGAGCTTTGCCGGATAGAGTATATTGCGCCCAGGGACGCCGCGGACACAAAGCTCCCTTCCGCCAGCATAGATTTTCATACATCGTATGCGGTGCTTGAGCATGTTGCCCCTTTCACGCTTAAAAAAATCATAAGCGAAGGCAACAGGATAATAAAAGGCAACGGGTTGTTTGTTCACAGGATAGATTATAACGACCACTTTTCGCTAGATGACAAGGCGATCCCCCCGATTAATTTTCTGCAGTACTCAGATGATGAATGGGAAAGATACGCTGGGAACAGGTACACGTACGTGAATCGATTGAGGCATGATGATTACATCCGCCTGTTTCAAGCCGCCGGGCAACGGATACTGTCTGCTGAAACTTACGATGATAAAAATGTGACAGAGCTGCTGGCAAGCGGTGCTTTTAGACTTGACAGGAGGTTTGAGCAAAAATCGATAGGCGTACTCTCCATTTCCGGAGCCTGGATAGTTTCGCAGAGAACCGGATAAGCCTCTATCCTGAC
Source organism: Elusimicrobiota bacterium (assembly GCA_003558145.1). Classification (GTDB taxonomy): domain Bacteria; phylum CG03; class SLGR01; order SLGR01; family PWQF01; genus PWMP01. The sequence continues at coordinate 2,274 of PWMP01000034.1, read as the reverse complement.
TTTCGGAGCCACCCTGTCAATGGGCGCCTTAAACAGCAGGGTCGCGGGCACCCTGATAATGCCATATCCGGGGAAGCCGCACGCATCTACTCTTTAAAACCATTGATTGAGGATCCGTCTAAAACATTCAATGGGTGAATTGCTTTTCAGACCATACCGGGGTTTTTCTGTTTCCCGTTTCCGGCTTCCATTTTTCCTCTTTTTATTTTGCCTTACCCCGGGCGCATGCCGCCCGCTTACTTCATGATTTACTGCTGTTTTACTGTCCGGCAACTTTTAAACCCCGCAAAACGAGTGTCAAGGAATAATCTATATGGAAGATTTCTGCCAGCAGTTTTTTTTAGAATGCGCTGAAGTGATTCCAGAAATATTTCATACATTATAACTGGCAGAACAGGCAGACATAAATATTTTCCCCGGACTTTAAGGTAGACCCTCGCATGGCAGAATCCCGCCTGCTTGAACAGGTTGTTTAATTCCAGGGTGGTGTATTCCTTTAAATGAAATCCGGTTGCAACTTTATCAAAATATTTTGAAATATCATGGGGCCCACTCAATCTGCTAGGAGTAATGCAAATGTATACTCCGCCAGGAACTAAAGAGCGATAAACATTTTTCAGTTGTTCGGCTGCATCATCAGGGTGGAGATGCTCCATTAATTGATTGCTGTACGCTACGTTAATACTGTTCGGCGGTAACGGGATGCTGCTTCCGTCGGAAATAATAAGGCGGAAGTTTTGCGGTAATGTTATATTGTTTGTGATCGTGCTTGAGACATCTATTGCGTATGCCTTCTTTACAAACCTGGAGGCCTCACAGACAAAAGCGCAGTCTCCGGGGCCAAGCTCCATAAAGGCAATGTCCCGTCTCAAAAAAGGTTTAATAAACTCCATCTGCGCGTCGATGCTCCTTTTTGTTTTTTCAGGAGAGGATTTTTGCGTCATCTGAGGATGGAGCGGGACCAGTCTGAACATTTCATCATAGAGCGAGGAATACAGATAACGCCTCTCCCTGGCCGAGGCGCTTCTCAACCTTTTTGCCAGTTTTTTTTCTATCTTGTAGTGTTCAAGCAATTGCTCTTTCGTTCTGTTTTCAATTTCCATTTTCCGTAAAACCCCGCCTCTTTTCCAGTCAGAGAAGAACGATTTATATTTTGCGGATTTTTTGGAAGGCTATTTTAAGATTATTTCCGCCCTTTTAGCAGCCCTTTTATCTGTCCATGCCTTATCCAGTACACAGCGCAAAGGAATTTGTGCGGTATAACACTTTTTGTTTTAACTGTTATAACTGCCTTTAAAAAAGACAAATAATACAAGCAGCTCGCGAAATTGTTTTCATGCTTTCTTGCAATAGTGACGTACTCTTTTCTTGCTTCTATCATGCCAGCATGCGATTTACCCCCGGAGGTGACTGTAGCTATAGTTTCATCTATCTTTTGAAACTTGTATTTATCGTGATAAGCCTTCAAAACAAAATCATAATCGGCGCAGTATCTGTAGGTGCAGTCAAATTCCATTTCCCTCATCAGCCCGCCTTTAGCAAATAAGGACTGGTGGGAAAACCGCATTCTCCCCCACCGGTTATCAGGGTTTCCTGCTTCAATATGCCGCAGCAGGTTTCCGTATGCTTCATGCCTGTATACACAGCTCCCGTAAATGAGGTCAGCCGATTCATCCATCTTTTTAACGGCATTCAAAAGGGTTGCGCTGGAAAAGAACACGTCTCCGCAATTCATGAATATTATCCAGTCTCCAGTTGAATGCCGGATGCCTTTGTTCATAGCATCGTAAATACCCTCATCCGGCTCGCTTATCCAGTAATCCAGCCGCCCCTCGTGCTCTTTTATGACATCAAGGCTGCCGTCGCACGAGCCGCCGTCAATCACCATGTATTCAATGTTGTCGTAGGACTGGTTTGCTACGCTCCCCATGGTTTCTTCAAGTCCTTCCCTGTTGTTGAAAGAAACCGTGACAACCGAAATTAGAGGCATCCCGGGGAGGGATCTTTTGATATGCCCTTCGGCCCTGGGCCCGCCATACATGTTTTTATCTTTCATTAAGGAATTTTCTCCAAAACCTCTTTGTAAAGGGCAATATATTTACCCGCTGTAGCACGGTTATCAAATTCTCTCAAAACCTTTTCTCTTGCGTTTCGTCCCAGGGTTTCATAACGCGAATCGTTCAGCGACCAGTTAATTCCTTCCGCAAAATCTTCCGGGCTGAAAGCCCGGGCGAGGTAACCGTTGCGCCCGTGTTCTACCAAATCGCTGTTGCC
>PWMP01000057.1 GCA_003558145.1 Elusimicrobiota bacterium | reverse complement strand
GTAGATAGCGCTTCCAGGTGGAGAATACTTGACCCGGTTCAGTTTTACGAGTCTGTCGGAACCACGGAACTGCATGCCCAGAGACGTCTTGACGAGGTTATCATGAAGGAACTGGAAGATATGATTACCGTCAGTCTTTTAATTGAAACCGTACGCAATGAAAACCTTACCCTGGAGGCGGAAGTCCGCGAGCTTCTGGATGTGGAGGAAGATAAAGACATTGACGAGGAACTTATTGATGTTGATGAGTTGCGCTACGGACGGATGCATGTGATAGAACAGATCCAGGAAAAGGCAGGTAAGGTGCTCAGAGAACGTTTCGGTATCCGGCTTATAGATGTCATGATTACCGAACTGAATTATACCGAAGCAGTCCAGAAGAGGGTCTTTGACCGGATGATTGCCGAACGCCAGCGTATTGCCAGTCGCCACAGGGCCGAAGGCGAGGAGACAAAACAGAAGATACTGGGTGAAGTTGAGGAAGAAAAACGCAAGATACTCGGTGACGCCCGGGGCAGGGAAATACAGATAGTGGGAAGTGCCCACGCCCGCGACAGGGATTTCTACCGTTTTTACCGGTCACTTCAGGCATATGATGAAGCATTTGGAGATAACATCGTACTAATCCTTTCCGATGAAAGCGAATTCCTCCAGTTTATCACATCTTCCCAATAACCGGTATCTTTCGCCTTTTTCCTAAAAAAAACAGTTCGCCAACCTAAATCTCTATTCAACTGCAACGCCTTGTTATGCTTAACGAAAAAAACAATATAAACAAACGACAATCTTTTAAACAGTTTTTTTGAAAATTTCATTTGATTTCTATTAAAAACCCTCTTATAAACACCGCGTGAACCCGGGGTTTTGTTGATAAATTTATAAGAGACGGTATAATGGAAATATCGGGCATAACCGGCCGGGATATTAATAAAAACGATGTTGAAAATGCGGCAGTTTGGGAGATTCACCGGGATAGCCCCGTAACGTAGCTATAAATACATGGAGATGAGAGTTATTAAAGCTACTAAAATTCGGAAAAATTATCCTTGCCGGAGAAGACTAAGAGATATATTTTATCAGGAGCATAAAGAAAAAGAAGAAAAGCAGCCTGTAAATGATAAAAGATGAAAAACTTAAACGATGGTTCGCGGATGCAGATGACAACAAAAACTGCGAGCTGACGAAAATACTGGGAGTTGAATACGCCCATATCATACTGGACAGTCAAGATGATTTGTACCTGACTTCATACGGCCTGCCCTTTATGGAGCATTTAATGCCGGAAAATTTTTGGCTGGATAAAGAATGGATTAAAAAAAATTCCCAAAAACTTTCCGGGACAAGCTCCATTTACAAGGTATGCACGAAGTGCATAAAAGGCAAGGATAAAGATACAGTTATCAAATGGAACAGAATGGGACAGGACATTCCGGCGGCGCAGGATTTGGTCGGTTCCGGCCATGCCGCCTTCAATAGCCCTTTTGAAGAATTTTCGCTTGTCGTGGAGCTGAGGAATGTCCTTTTCAGGTCAAGGGAGAAAATTCCTCTTCAAAAACCCCTGGCCATTTATGTGCCGGCGAAAAATATTGAACTTTCGCGTTTGGGGAGAAAAGAATACCTGATGAAAGAGTTGATTTCATCCCATAGGGACGTTGAACTTGATATGCACAGGTCGTATGCGATGATATATGAATGGATTAAGGGAGTTGATGCAATAGAGGCCCTGAATGCAGAGAAAATAAAAGAGGAGGATGTCCGGCGGCTCACCTTAAAAGGGGAGGAAAAACTTAATCATAACGGATTCAGCATAAGAGACAGGAAGCCTCACCACGTTATTGTCCGCCCCCGGCCGGGAGGTGAGCCCGTAAAAGACAAAAAAGGCGAATATATATTCGGCCTTGTCGACTATGAACTGCTGGAGAGACTTCCGGCAAGGGAGAAGAAAGTAAAAACTTTCCGCCGCCGGGACTATCTTAAAAGACAGAAAGACAGGTTCATAAGGGACAAAAAAATATACCATCCCCATTTAGCCCATATGAATATTTTCGGGGCGGATCACATATACGGCCATGTGGAAAGCACAAAAGGGCGCCTGTGGGTGGTAGGCAACGACCCCTTTTTATTTGACTATTTTCTTCCCGAACGCTGGGAGAACACTCCCAGGACCCGGATATCAAGATACGGCAGGATATACTATACTCTTAGCAAGGACAACATACATATTGTCTGGAAATTTTCCAATGTGGGACAGCAACCCGACATGGACCCCTTCAAAGATGATGAAAAGTTGATCCTGCAGTATGGCTTCAACAGCCCCTTTGAGGAAGTGGCCATTGCGCTGGAGCTGAGCAGAAAGGGTATCCCCACCATATATCCCCGCGCCATTTATATGGCAGGAAATGAAACCGAAACTGCCCGTATGATTGCCGATGAGAGCCGGTATGAATCACATTCAAAGATACTATCCCCTGACGGGAAGCCGGTCCTTGAGAGAAACCGCGAGTATATAACAATATGGGGGTACTGGAACGGCCCGGATGACAAGCTTGCCTACAAGGACGGGGATTACTATGAAGGAGTTGACACCCTTCGGGCCTACCGGGAGGGAATAATAACAAAAGAGCAGTATATTGCGTTTTTAAATATGGCAAAAGAGCGCCTGGCAAAGGTGAATTTTCGGGACCTGAATCTAAGGGGAAATCACCTTCTTCTTTCTATTGATTCAAAAGGAAATTTTGTGAAGTCAAAAGAGGAAAAGCCGGAACTCAGGATTTCCAACTTTGAGTTTTTGCAAAGAATGAAAGGGTTGACAAATGAATAATAATGATTATCATTATTATAGAGGTAAATTATGAGAAATAGACACGGAAGAAAATTCAAATGCGCGGGAAGATGGACTGCCGCCCGGCAGGCCATCCTCGACGTTTTCCTTAATCGCGGAGGCCATCTTACGGCCGATGATGTGTTTATGGAAGTAAAGAAAAGAGCGCCGGGAGTGGGGCTGGCAACAGTCTATCGCAACCTGGATTTTTTAAGCAGGGAAGGGCTTGTAAGCCGTTTTCAGTTTTCCGACGGTAGAGCCCATTACGAACTTAATGATGACGAGAGAGAACACCACCATCACCTGATATGTAAATCCTGCGGAAATGTAAGCGATTATTCGGAGTTTATCCATAGGGAGCTTAAATTAATGAAGGACCTTGAGAAGGAACTTTCAAAAAAACACGATTTTAACATTGATTCGCACGAGCTTCATTTCTATGGAGTTTGCGGAGATTGCAGGGAATAAAAAAATTTTGTGATTATGTGATAATGATTATCGTTTACATAAAGAAAGGAGGTGTTTAAAATGCCAAAAGGAGACAGAACAGGGCCCTACGGCCTTGTACCCATGACAGGAAGAGGCGCCGGATTCTGCGCGGGTTACCCGGTCCCCGGATATATTAATTCTGCTGCCGGACGGGGGTCTTTCGGCTACGGCAGAGGCGGCGGCTGGCGTAGATGCTATTATGCAACGGGACTGCCGGGGTGGTTGAGAGGTGCCTTTGGAGCACCGGATGCCGGAGCTGCCTATTACCGGGCCGCCGGTAAAGAGCCGGCAGGTGAATCCGAAACTCTGAAAAGGGAACGCGATTTCCTGAAGCAGGGACTGAAGGAAATCGATGAGAAGCTGAAAGAGCTGAAAAAGGAATCCGGCAAAGGTTAATGATTAGTCAGTTGAACCGGAGGCGGAG
>PWMP01000139.1 GCA_003558145.1 Elusimicrobiota bacterium | reverse complement strand
TAGGTTTCTACGACACGTTAATCACCGGTTCAATGATACAACATTTTTTGCGGTTTTCAGGGTGTGCACTTTTAAAACTTAAATCAGCAAAAAGGTGTGCGCTTTTAAAACTTAATTAACAAAAACCGGTAACACACTTGACAAAGCATCGGATATATGCAATAATTTAAATAGTAATAATAATATAAAGAGATAATTCTGGAATAATGAATTTTTGGAAAGCAGAGATTCCTTCCTTCTTTTAAAATAATTCAAGATAACTTCCTATTGTGCATTAGTCTAATCCACCGAAAGCTTCTTTTCTGTATTATATGGCATCTATTGAGGGTCAATAATGCCGGTTTGCCCGGGAACAGAAAAAGCCGGGCACTATTACCCGGAAAAAATATTCTGCGTGCTGCCCGGCAGGGACAAGGACGTCCGCAGAGAAACGGAAAAGGAGTAATTGAAAATGGAAATTACGAAATTGTATGTGGGGAATCTCAACTATTCTGTAGATGAGAACAAACTGCAGGAAATCTTCTCGTCCTACGGGACCGTTAAATCAGCGAGTCTGATCACGGACCGGGACACCGGCCGCTCAAAGGGCTTTGCCTTTATTGAAATGTCAAGCAAGTCCGAGGCAGAAGCAGCTATTGCCGCTCTGAACGAGAAGGACCTTAACGGACGCAATATAAAAGTCAACGAAGCGCGCCCCAAGACTGAGGGCGGCGGAGGCGGTTACGGCCGCGGCCGCGGAGGCGGTGGAGGCGGCAGGAGATATTAATATAACCTGAACGCATAGCGCAAACAAGTAACCGGCGGGGTCTGTTCGGCGGCATATTATGCCCGCCGCACTCCCCGTCTTTTCTTGTTTTTACGCGCACCAGATATCGCGCCATGCGCCGGCTGTTTAAGCGGCGTTGCCGAAACAGTGCGTAACAAACGCTAAGGGCCGGGAATTACCTTATGCAGATTCCTTTCCGTGAATTTTATTATGCTGTTCATCATCGCGGCTGTTTCAACCGGGTATTTGCCTATGGCTGTTTCGGCCGAAAGCATAACGAAATCAGTTCCGTCAAGGATTACGTTAGCCACATCAGTCACCTCTGCCCGCGTAGGCCGGAGATTTTCAGTCATACTCTCAAGCATCTGCGTAGCTGTAATAACAAATTTTTCCGCGAAATTGCATTTTTTTATAATCATCTTCTGAATAATCGGGACTTCATATATCGGCAGTGATACTCCCATATCTCCCCGCGCTATCATGATACCGTCAGAAACCTTTATTATCTCATCAATATTCTTTATACCCTCTCTGTTCTCTATTTTGGCGATAATACGGCACTTTGAGTCCGCCTTGAGTAATTTTCTCACTTCCAGAATATCATCTTTGTTGCGTACAAACGACTGAGCGATATATTCCACAGCGTGCCTTTTGCTGAAATATATATCCTCCGGGTCCTTGCGGCTTATACCGCCGAAGTCAAGCTCGGCCTCCGGTATATTTACAGAGGGACTTGACAAAACAACAGGTGTTTTATATATATTATTGTAATGAATACAAAAGTGGAAAGATTTAAAAAGAAAATTAAAGACAGGGGAATATCCCCTACTCTTATAAGACTGAAGATTATAGAGTACCTTGATAATAATAATAAGCACCCGGACGCAGATACTGTCTATAGGGATTTAAAAGACGAGCTTCCGGTTCTTTCAAAAACATCGGTGTACAATACACTGAATCTTTTTGCAGTAAAAGGACTGGCTATGAAACTTAGCGTTGAAGCGGGAACAACTAACTTTGATTCAAACCCTCATCCTAATTTTCATTTTATATGTGATACATGCGGAGCGCTTTATGATGTAGAGATTATGTCTTCATTTTTAAACAAAAAGGAGATAGACGGTCACATTGTAAGCGGGGTGCAGGGATACTTCAGGGGAAAATGCCGGAATTGCCGGATAAAAGAAAAAAAGAAAGAAGGAGGACTGAGATGAGTTCAATTAAAGGAACCGAAACGGAAAAAAACCTGCTTGCAGCATTTGCAGGTGAGTCGCAGGCACGCAACCGTTATACCTACTATTCTTCTGTAGCAAGAAAAGAGGGCTACAGGCAGATGTCAGAAATTTTCGAGGAAACTGCCAATCAGGAAAGAGAACACGCCAAAAGACTGTTCAAATTTCTTGAGGGCGGAGAGGTTGAAATAGCGGCAGGGTTTCCGGCAGGCGGGATAAAAAGCACTCTGGAAAACCTCAAAGCGGCAGCTTCCGGAGAAAATTATGAATGGACAGAAATGTATCCGTCTTTTGCCGAAAAGGCCAGGCAGGAGGGTTTTGAAGAAATAGCGTCTGCCATGGAATCAATAGCCGTTGCCGAAAAACAGCATGAGAAAAGATACAAAGCACTTGCCGCCAATATAGAAAGCTCCAGGGTTTTCAAAAAAGATCAGAGCATAACCTGGAGATGCCTTAATTGCGGATATATACACGAAGGAGAGGAAGCAGTTCAAAAGTGTCCCGCCTGCGCCCATCCCCAGGCATATTTTGAAGTGCTCTGCGAAAATTGGTAATAAAGACAGGAGTAGTAAAATGAAAAAATTTGTATGCAAAATGTGCGGATATGTTGAGTTGAAAGATGCGCCGCCGGAAAAATGCCCGCAGTGCGGCGCTCCGGCGAGCCAGTTCGAAGAAAAAGAAGACGCTGTAAAAACTCAGGAAGACGAAACAGAGTCGGGATTAAAAGAAAAGCACGTACCTGAAATTACAGTCAGCGGTGTGTGCTCAATGGTTCCCGGATGTGTGGATGCCCATATAAAAATAGGCAGCGTGCTGCACCCTATGGAACCGGAAAAACACTGGATTATGTTTGTTGATGTATATCTTGACAGGGAATTCATATCCCGTATCAAGTTTAATCCGGCATGTCTGAATCCGGCGGTATCCCTTCACCTTAAATCTTCAGAAGGAGAGTTTGCCGCTGTTTCGCACTGCAATCTGCACGGAAACTACATAGCCCAGCAGCAGTTGGCCCGGTAAATTAACCGGACAGGGGATCAGTCTATGACAGGATCCCCTGTCCCGTCGGGCTCTTCTTCCTCGCGTGTAAATTTAAGGCCGGCTTCTCTTTTTTTTATCCCGTCCGATATTCTTGCTATTATTTTAAAATAAACTGCAAGAGGAAGAACGAGAAAAACAAGAAGAAAAAACCACCAGCTCCAAAAAGATTCAGGGCCGCCGGTAAGTAAATTGGAAGTAAATCTGTCCAGATTGAATACTATAAGAATAAAGCCTGCGTAAATAATACTGAAATTAGTTCTCGGATCCGAGGCTTTAAACATTTCAAAACCTTCCGTTCTGGGTTTTAAAATGGGCCACAGCAGAGATCCCCCGATATGCCCTGTCATGTCTTCCGTAATGTGTACGGCAAAACCCAAAAAAGCAACAAGCCCGTACATCCACCACATATCAAGCTTCAGCAGGTATGCTATAAGAGCCCACGGCGCTGCCAGCATAAGCCCCAGTATATAACTGTGACTCCATGTGCGGTGCCAGGGCAGCCAGTCAAAGTAGATGTCTCCGTCAGACTCCATTTTAAGTCCGAAAGTGGTTCCGGAGAGAATATCTATAGTAGAAGGTTTTACAGTCTTTTTTTTCTTTTCTCCTCCCTTTATGGTTTTTCTTATTTTCCTGACAAGCTTATTAAGCCAGTCGGTGTCGCAGGATGTCGGTTTTATCCTGTGGCTGAGTGTAACCGTGGCTGAACGTTTTTCCGGGTCCGGAGACGTCCCCGGATAAGGGATCTGCGATGTGCTGACTACCTCGTTTATCTGTACACTGACTTCTTTTTCTCCGAATATAATAAGGTACTGTCTCCAGCGGTTGGCTCCAAGCTGTATCGGCATGTACTGTATCTTGATCATACGTCCTTCCTGAGCGGACCGGCTTACGGCTTCGGCAAATTTTTGTGCCATCTCCTTTGGATTTGGATTAAGGGGGTCAGGGTCAACCACAATGTCCGGTTCATCAAAGAACTGGCCGACTTTGAAGTCAAGTGTGTCCGGCATTATGCCGTACATTCCGGCCAGTACTATTATAAAACTGGAAGCGGCGCCCGGGATATCCAACCTGCCCGCGGCAGACATCCTGACAACCTGTGGAATGAAAGTAGCCGCTGCAACTCCGGACACAAAATGGGTAAGCCCTTTCATAGGTTATACCAGCCCTAGCAGTTTAGCTATGTTTTCACCGTAGCCGGCCATATTAAGCGCTATGGGCACCAGCAGTACGGCCATACAGTGGCTCCGCCGGCAGTTGTAGAAAACCGGTATCATTCCTATGCATGATGTCGCTGCCATAATTGCTATGCCTATCCATCCTCCCGCAATGAAATAAACTATTGCTGAAAGTGCAATTAAAACTATCGTATACATAATGGTTATGTTGATCCTGGGTGCATAGTCCGCAGCTATATCGGAACCTTTCAGAAGAATCAGGAAGGAAATAGAACCACTGAAAACTATTGTTGAAGCCATGACGAAGAAGTCCCCCGGTTCAGCAGAAAAAACCGGCCTTAGTATGAAGGCCAGTCCGCCCCTGCCGGTTCCGAAGGGAGTGAGCTCTGTTATGGTAAACAGAAGGAGAAAAGCCCCTACGTAATAAAGTATTTTTCCTACTCCGCCGGCAATAAGAAAGTTGCGCTCCTGACGGTAATACATCTCAGGGGTTTCCAGGTGTATTATCTCTCCTTCTTCCTCCGGCGGACGGAACCTGGCCCTGTCCAGGTTGCGGTGGTTAGTTATATGGCCCGCCAGCATCGCGCCTATGCCGGCCGTAACCGCCGGTAGATACGCTGCGAGCATCCCTCCCGTAAATCCGGGCAGTAGGCCGTATGAAAAATCTTTCCAGTCAGCATTGATGCTTTTAGGATTATACTGCTCCGGCGGCTTAAATTTGGAAAGGAGAGACTGTATTATGGATGGTATTGCAAAAAAACCGACAAAAACCGGCATAATATTCTGGAAAGCAAGTTCCGGCGGCAGTATGGGTTTTGTAATAAATATCAGGCCGAACAATGCGGCAAGAAAAAAAGTAAGCATTCCGGCAAAACAGTTTCTGCAGGCTTCTATCCATCTTTTCAGAGGTGTCTTTCCGCGGCCTGCCCCCTTCGGCCACTCACTCATTATGTAGTGGACTATAACCAGGCCCAGTATCCAGTGAAGGTGGCCGCCGAAAATAACGGCAAGATAGGGCCATATATAAAAGAAGAAAGGAGTTAGGGCAATAAGCAAAAAAGCTCCCATTAGAGTGCCGAAACCGCTCAGGATAGCAGCCTCGGCCCCCCTTCCTCTTATAACCATGGCGTTGGACGGAAGAAGAGTAGCTCCGGCTGATTCGTCTATGGTATTGAAAAAGGTCATAGGTATGGTGTTCAAAAAAGAGAAAGCTACTACAAGGGACATAAAAAAGGGCGCTATTGCGTAATAGGGAACCAGGTGCCGGGCAGCCAGCCACGCCACTATTGCTATTCCCGCTACATTATATATATGGAGTGCGGGAATGAAGCACAGGATAGATCCGGCCAGGGTTCCCAGCAGTACGTAAAATGTGATTACCGGTATATAGTAATATACCATATCAGCGGCGATCTCCTATACTGAGGACTTCTATAGTGTCCGGGTCGAAGGCATCCATAAGGGATACCTGCGGCTGTCCCCGGAATTCGTCTCCCTCTACCGCAATCGTAAGCCTGCTTCCCTCGGTGGTAAATGCCCTCTGTGTATTCCGGGTCAGAGCATCAAACTGGTTGGCCCAGATTACCATTGATATTGTGTCAGTTTCGTCACCCAGAGATACCCTGTGCATCGGATCTCCGCCACGTGTATGGGACAGGCTGTATTCTTCTACCGTTACTGTTATCTTGAATGTCCTTCCGGCCTGGGCTGTTGTTATATCTGCTATCCTCATTGAATCAAGCCGGGCAAGAGGAGATACGCGTCTTGCGGTAACAGGAGCTGTATCGGATATACTTATAACCTCCACCGCCGATGGATCACCGGGATCTACGAGTTCGAGCTGAGGTTCGTCGCGGAAAGCGCTTCCGCGGACAGACAGGGAAAGCCAGCTTCCCGGCCTTGAAAAAGCCTTCTGCGCCTCACCGGAAAGAGCTTCAAACTGATTCTGCCACAGGACCATTGATATTCTGCCCGTGTTGTCGCGGAATGTTACTCTGTGCATGGGGTCGCCGGCGCGGGTGCTGCCCAGGTCATAATCGGCGACTTCAGCCGAGATACGGAAAAGCTGTCCGGAACGTTCGACTGTTATATCTCCTATAGGAGTTTCCTTCATTTCAAATTTTTCGACAACAGTTACTCTCTCCGGAATATTAAGAAACATTGCCGCGCCCCAGGCCTGGGAAATATTAAGGGCTCCGGTTACACGGACCGTATCCCCGACAGAGGGAAGCTGCTCGTCAAAATGAGCGCGGAAGCTGTCAAGTTGGTTAAAGGCGTTTATGCGTATGTTTCCCGTATTGTCGGATACAGTCATACGGAAAGTGTTTTTTTCGGCGTCCTGCTGGGATTCCACGACGCTTCCTTCAATTACGACAAGAGCATTATTCATTGTGGGAGTAATATCACCTATGCTAATGATTTCGGGCTGCTTAAGATACGCGGCTACCCACAGAAGAATTACTCCGATTATAGAGCCAACCAGCGCAACAAGCCTTACCGTTCGTATGGATGTTCTTGTATGTGTTCTGGCTCCGCATCGATGGCATACGGAGGAGGCGCCTACATAATATCCGCAAACCTGGCAGTTAGATTCATAAGTTCCGGCTTTACCGTCTTCACCAGTCACCTGTTTGGGAGGGGTTGTATTTTCCTGAGTCATTTTAAATACTCCTGTTCTGCTTTATTTAAGCGTACTATAAAAAGTATAACTTGTGACAACTATTTCGTCAACCTGGTTTTTTTGACTTTAAATTCCTTATGTTTTAAAATGCACTTATGCAAATAGCTTTCACAGCGGACCTTCATTTAAAAAGTGCCAGAGAAGCGCCGGAGCGCTTCAAGGCGTTTAAAAATATACTGGAAACACTTAAAAAAGAGAAAATAAGCGAACTGGTTCTTGCCGGAGATATTTTTGACAGTGAAGGCGCTCCCGCAGCTGATTTTGAAAGGCTTTGCATTTCCGAAGCAAAAATAAAATTCCATATAATACCCGGAAATCACGATCCGCTTATCGGTATGGGAAAAATCCTTGCGGACAATGTTAATGTCTATTCTACGCCTTCCGTAAAAGAATTTGAAGGTATGCAGCTTATATTAATCCCTTATGCAGCCGGAAAATCAATGGGCGAGAGCATAGAAGAGGCCCGGCTGCATCTTGACAAGGAAAAACCTTTCTGCATAACGGGCCATGGGGACTGGCTGGGCGGAAGAACCGAGGTCAATCCGCTTGAAGAAGGGACCTATATGCCGCTGACAAAGGCAGACGTAAACCGCTTTAACCCTATTAAAGTTATACTCGGACATATTCATAAACCTATGGATTCTGAAAGAGTTTTTTATCCCGGGTCGCCTTTTCCCCTTCATATTAACGAAACCGGGCCCAGAAGTTTCCTGGTTCTTAATACTGCGGGCGGAGATACAAGCCGCTTTAATGTAGAAACCGACAAGCTTTATTTCAGCGCTGATATTTTTATTCTTCCCCTTGAGGACGAAGTTAAATCCATAAAGGCGCAGGCCCGGAATATAAAGGAACAGTGGAGTCTTTCAGAACTGAATAAGAAAAAAAGCCGGATAAGAATAAAAGCTTCCGGTTATACGTCCGACAGGGAAAAAGCCGTGCTTTCGCTGAAAGAAGAATTCAAGGAATACGGCTTTTATGATAATGGTCCCGATATTTCCAGGCTTATGTCCGTTTCAGACGACCCGGAAAGAATGGATCTGGCTCATAAAAGCATTGAATATATAGAAAAAGAACTGAAGTGGGATTTTTCACAGCCCGAATCACCTTCAAAGGAAGATGTAATAAAAGAAGCCCTGAGAATAATATACAAAAAATGAGTTCAAACATAAGGATAAAGCAAATAAGCGCCAGAAAACTTGGTCCCGTTGATAAATTCACCCTGAAAGCGGAAGATATAAACCTGGTTTACGGAAAAAATGAATCCGGTAAAACATTTCTGGTTGAATTTATAATAAGCTGCCTGTTCGGAAAAAACTGGAGTGTAAGGGAAACTTCTCCTGAAGGTAAGATAACCGTAAAAGGGCTGGATAAAAAGGATACCGATTTTTCCCCTTCATCCTCCGGAAGCCTTAACGATTACCTTAAGCAAGGGTTTCCGGGGATTCCCCCGGAAATAGAAAGGCTTTTGATTGTAAAAGGGGCAAAGGCTGAAATAACAACTAGCGAAAGCAATCCCGAAAATCACCTGGAAATATTAAAAAACTATTTATCCGGGAAGAAAATTCTTAAGGAAATAGACGATAAAATACTTAAAAGCTGTAAAAAAGCGGACATTGAAAAAAATACAATCAACATAGCCGGAGGAGCAGCCATTGTTAAAGCAAGAAACAATGCTGCCGAAAAACTTGAACAAGTAAAAAAACTGCTTGATGATTTAAACAGCCGGTACAGCCTGGGTCCTCTTGTTGACTGCAAAAGATATATAGAAAAACTTGAAGAGAAAAAAAAGCATTATGAAGAGGCCAGGAGACATTACGCTTTTACCCTAAACCGAGATATAGAAAATCTGCGCGCCCGCCTGCAGGAACTTCCCGGGGAAGAACATCTTAAAAAACTTTCCGCGGAAATATCCAACTGGCGCCGGCTTAAAAATGAAGCCGGGGAAATAAGAGAAGAAATAAAATCCAAAGAAGATACGGTTAAACATCTTACCTGGCTTGAAGAAGCCTGTGCAACATACACGAGTATGATAGATGAGGATTCTTCTCCGGGCTTTTACCGCGGCCTTGTAATAACTGCAATAGCCGCGGCGGCGGTTCTTCTTTTTATATATCCCCTGATCGCTCTTATTCCTCTTCTTATCGCAGCGGGAACGATCTTGTTTATAAAACCCCGCAGTATAAGTTATGATACGGAAATTGATAATATAAAAGAAAGCTACAGAGAGCATTTTGCCGAAGAATTAAAGGATAGCTCAACAATGAAGAGCAAGATTGCGCGGCTTACGGAAGTAAGGCATAAACTGGAGGCCGCCCGGGAGAACCTTTTGAAAGTAGAAGAAAAAATAAATGAAGCCGGCTCAAAAATAGAAAGATGCTTTCTTGATATTACAAAACCTGTCCCGGAAGAAAAGGAATGGGACGAAATAATAAAACAGCACGAGAATGCCAAAAAGGAAATAGAAAAAGAAATAAACAAATGCAGTAATGAATTTGCTTCCCTGAAAGTTAAGGAGGAGGACTTTATAAAAAGCGATGTATCATTTGAGTATGATGAAAAAGGGGAAAGAGAAACTATTGAAGAACTTCAGAGACAGCAGGATATACTTCAAAAGCTTAGAGAACCGCTGGAAGAACTGAGAATACGCATAAGGCAGGTTACATCTTTACAGTCGGAAAAAGACGAAGAACTTATAAACTGCCTTCTTGAAGCCCGCCGAAAAGCACAGGAAGAATACAGACAGGCCACGGCTGAAATAATAGGCTCTGCGTGCCTCGCCGGAGTTATAGAGTATATTTCCGGAAAGGAAGAGGAAAAGGTGCGCTCAGCTCTTGAACAGGACGAGATGAAGGAGCCCGTAGAAAAGTTTACCGCAAAATATAAATCCTTTAAGTTAAAGGAAAACAAGCTCTACCTTTCAGACGGATACGCTGAGTACTCCCTTGACGAAGTTAGTGACGGAGCCCGCGAACAGATTTTCCTGGGTCTGCGCATCGGCATGGCCGCACGGCTTTTGGGCAGGAACAGGATGTTTTTTATCCTTGACGACGCTTTTCAGTATTCTGACTGGAAAAGAAGGGAAAATATGGTTGACCGCGCTGTTGCTCTTTCCGAATCCGGTTGGCAGGTTTTTTATTTTACAATGGATGACCACATAAGGGACCTGTTCAAAAAACGAGCGGATAAATCTTCTGCAGGTTTCTCATACAGCGAAATTGGCTGAGATATTCTATAAATTTTAAATTAAAAAAAGGCAAGAATTTTGCTATAATAACCCCGGAAAAAGGAGTTGAGTAAAAAATGCCGGTTCAGAACAATAAGAAAAAAATAATGTCCAAAAGAGAGTTCTCACTTAAAGGGCACTCCCTGAGTAAGGGAGTAGCCGTTGCACGTATATGTCTTTTTAACGATACGGTACACAGGGAACCCTCATATTATAAAATTAATGTGGACAATATAGATAAAGAAAAAAAGCGCATAGAGAGAGCTTTTAATGAAGCAATAGAAAAAACAACCTCCATAAAGAAGGAGACAGCGCAAAAACTAGGAAAGAGCGAAGCCGGCATTTTTGAAGCCCACCTGATGATACTTAAGGACCGCTCTGTCAGGAGAAAAATAGACACGGCGGTCGAGCAGAAACACCTTAACGCGGAAGCGGCTGTCAGCGAGATTTTCGAAGATTACGAAAAAAGAATAGCCTCTATAGATGACGAGTATCTCAAACAGAGGAGTTCCGATATAGCGGAAATCAAATCGAGGATACTTTCCCATCTAGGAAAAACGGATTCGGCATTTAACTGCAAAGACCAGACATACTGTGTCCGCGGTAAAAACAGAATAATTGTAGCCGAAGAACTGACTCCTCACCTTACAATGGATATGAATACCGCTAATGTGGCAGGCTTTATTACGGAGAAGGGTGGTCCCGGTTCGCACGCTGCCATTCTTGCGCGTGCACTGGGAATACCGGCAGTCAGCGGTCTTCAGGGAATACACAGTTTCCTTAACTGCGGTATGGAAGTTATTGTAGATGGAGATTCCGGCAAGGTTCTTGTTAACCCTTCAGAGGAAGCGGTATCCAAGGTAAAAGAGATAAAGGCAAAGGGCTTAATAAAGATAAGTAAAGTAAGCCCGGTGAAGAATGTTAAAGTCCTGGCTAATGTAAATACGTCTTCGGATATAGCTGAAGCAGTTGAAATGGATGCAGAGGGTATAGGGCTCTACAGGACAGAGTTTGAATTCATACGGGAAGGCAAAATGCTTTCCGAAGAAGAGCAGTATGAGCTCTATGTGAAAGCTGTAAAAGAAATGAAGGACAAGCCTGTTTATTTCAGGATGCTTGATCTTGGGAGCGACAAGCCGGCGCCGGGACTTAAATATATGAGGGAAGAAAATCCTGCTCTTGGATTAAGAGGAGCAAGGCTACTGGAAGCAAATGAAGATCTGCTTGAGGCCCAGTCCCGCGCCCTTTCGGGTGCATCGCTTTACGGCAACGTAAACGTTATGGTACCCATGGTGATTGATACCAAACAGTTTCTCAATATAAAGAAAAAATTTTATAAGGCTATAGAGGGAAGGAAGTCAGGGGACATTAAATTTGGAGCCATGTTTGAGGTGCCTGCCGCATGCCTCCAGGCGGACAATATTCTTAAAGAAGCCGATTTTGCAAGTATAGGAAGTAACGACCTTGTGCAATATCTTTTTGCAGTTGACAGGAACAACGATTCGGTTTCCTATGACTATCATCCCGACAGGGAGGTTTTATGGACTCTATTGAAAAACATGGCGGATGCAGCCCACAGGCATAAACGTCCCATTTCAATATGTGGAGAAATGGCGGCGGAAATTGAATTTCTTAAAAAAATACTTGATGCCGGGATTAATACAGTAAGCGTCAGCCCCAGGTTTATACCTGAAGTTAGAAAAAACGCGTCCGGCCAGCTAAAAAAGAAAGAATGAAAGAAAGGAAAGAAAAAAAGAAAAAAGGAGGGTGCCTGAAATTTATCGGGGCAATTTTCTTTTTCATTATTCTTCTTGGTTTTGCCGTTTTTGCAGGTAACCGCTGGCTGCGGCCCTTTGCTCTTGAAAAAACAGCTTATTTTGATCCTGCCGTATTCGGTTTTAATCTTCCTGAAGGTTTGACATCCATGCGGGTCCCTGCAGTCCCCCGCATTTCGGGAGTAAGTTTTTCTGTAATAAGCGCTGAGGACAATGCGGAAGAAGTAATGGACAGGGTTTCTCTAAGCGCCGTTTCGGCCGGCTGGCGTCCCGAAAAAGTCTCTGAAGCGCTGTCAGATTTTAATATGGACAGAATAAAGGATATAGCGTCCGGTATTCCCGGAATTCCGGGGGAAATAGCTTTTTTTAACCGGAACGGCAAAACACTTGTGCTGACATCTTTTACAGCCGGGGAAAAAGTATATATTGCGGTCGTATCGGGGGGTAAGGATTAAGCGGATGACTAAATTAAAATTTTCAGTAATTGCAATACTGTTTTGTTTGTCCTCTGTTTTTTATTCCGAAGCTCATCCTCCGCAGGAGATAAAAGCCTCATACGATTTTCACCACGGGATAGTTAAAGTATTCGTGGCGCACGAGACAGCCCGACCTGCTTCTCATTACATAAAATGGATTACGGCTTTTTCCGGTGATACGAGAGCTATGCAGGAGTTTTCAATTCAGGATGACGAACAAGGGCAGAGAACTTCTTTTTATTTTCCCGGACTGTCCACGGGGACAGTAATAGGCATAAGGGCCGAATGCAGTATCCAAGGCATTAAAGAGGAGTCTATTATGGTAAAACTTCCTGAGGAAAAATCTGAAATAGAATTTCAAACGATTGAAAAAGGGTCTTACAGCGGGATTGCCGAAAAAAGAACACTTATTATAACGAATCATTTCGAATTGCAAAAAATATGGAGCGATTTATACGCGAACCGCTATCCGGTTCCCGATATTCCCCAAATAGATTTTGAAAAAAACATCCTGGCAGCAGTTTTCATTGGCGAGAAACCCACCGGCGGTTATTCCGTGAACATTGATAATGTTTATTTTGAAAACGGACGTATACGCATTTTATACAGTTATTCCGAGCCTTCTACCGACAGTATAGTTACCCAGGCGATAACAAGCCCGTTTTACATAGTAGTGTTCCCGGCTCCGGATGAAATAAAGGAAACGGTATTTGAAGAATATAGGCGTTGATATAGACGGAGTCATTGTTAACACGGCTCTGGTATACCTTGACTATATAGAAAAGGTGTGCGGAAGAAAGTTTTCCCCGGAACAGGTGACTTCCTATTTTTTTGAAGACTGCATAGAAGTCAGCCCCCGTCAGGCCGCTCTTGCAATGGAAAAAATGATCGGGGACTGCATCTGGGATGAGATACCTTTCTATGAAGGAGCCCTTGAAAGCCTTAGGGAAATGGGAGAAAAACATAACCTGTATATTGTAACTTCCCGCCCCCCCAAGGCCGTTACCGCAACCCGTAAATGGGTCAGGGACTGTTCTATACCCGCCAGAGAAGTAATATTTACGGATATGGAGTCAAAACTTCGGCCCCTTGAGAAAAGAAAAATTAAGCTTGATTACTTTATAGAAGACCGGTGGGAGTTTGCCAGCGAAATAGCTTCTTCCGGAGCCACGGTTTTTCTTGTTGATCGGCCCTGGAACAGGGACTTTCCGGTAAACAGAGGAATAATCAGAGTAAAAGGGCTTAAAGATGCGGCAGACCACATTTTCGAAAAAGTTGCATAAAATTGAAGTTTAAAAAAAGATAGTGTATAATTACTTATAGATGTGACTTAGGTCACAGACTGCGCTGGGTTTTTGTGCTATTATTTCCTCAGTGCAGATGGGAGGAAATTTTTATGAACATTAAAAAAATATTAATAAGTACTGCGGCGGTTGCTTTAATGACAGCATTTTTGTTTACTGCAGGGGCTTTTGCTTTTACAGCAAAACTCAGTTCCCTGGAAGGAGAGGTTAACTTTAAACCTGCCGGCGAAGAGCTATGGGAAAAAGCCGGCCAGGACCTGTCTCTTTCAGCCGGGGATGAGGTAAGGACCGGTGAAGAATCCTGGGCGGAGATAAGTTTCAGCCAGGGGCACATGACCCGGCTTGGCTCAGGCAGCTATATGAAAATGGCCGCCATTGACCGGGATACAAACTTAGAACTGTTCAACGGCGAGTTGTTTTCCAGGGTAAGGCAGCTTAGTTTAAACGAAAGGTACAACATAACTACGCCGGAGTCCATAGTTTCCGTAAGGGGAACAGAGTTTTCTGTTGTGGTTGATGAGTCTCTTTCCGAAACTCTTGTGAGGGTTTTTTCCGGATTGGTTTCCGTATTAGGATTGGAAAGCGGTGAAGAAGTAATAATTGGGGCCGGGCAGTTCTCCAAAATATTGAAAAATATGCCGCCTTCCGACCCCCGGGATATTGAAAGTCCGGCCGACACCGGACATGATGATTATATGGATTCTGCAGACGATCCGGAGGATACGGTCGAAGAAACGGTATCCGACACAAAACAGGATTTAAGAAATGAAATATGGTCTGC
>PWMP01000004.1 GCA_003558145.1 Elusimicrobiota bacterium | reverse complement strand
CGCTTAATTTATCCTGTTTCTTATCAAAGATCTTTTTCTATCTAATCGCAGTTTCTTCTGTTTATTCCTTTTTCATTTTTTCATGTCTTTTTTGACAGTATCTTAATCTTCCGGGGTTTGCCGGTTTATCCTTAATCAAGATAATGCCCCAATTTTTCTTTTTTTGTTCTTAAATACCTTTCATTTTCAGGATTTGGCGCTGCAGAAAGAGGTATTCGACCGGAAATATTAAGACCGTAGCCGCTTAAGCCCACTATCTTCCGGGGATTATTGGTTAAAAGACGTATACCGGAAAGCCCCAGGTCGGAAAGTATCTGCGCGCCTACTCCGTAATCTCTAAGGTCCGCCTTGAAACCCAGCGCGTGATTTGCCTGAACGGTATCCATTCCGCCGTCCTGAAGGCAATAGGCTTTTATTTTATTAACCAGCCCTACCCCTCTTCCCTCCTGTCTCATATAAAGAAATACCCCGCATTTCTCTTTAGCTATTGTATGCAGTGCCTGATCCATCTGCTGACCGCAATCGCATCTCAATGAACCCAAAACATCTCCTGTAAGGCATTGGGAATGAACTCTTACCAGGACATCTTTCTTTCCCTTTACGTCACCCTTTACAAGGGCAAGATGAGCGCGGTTCTCTTCTATAACTGAATGATAAAGCATTAGTTTGAATTTGCCGTACTTTGTGGGAAATTCAGCTTCGCATATCTTTGTTACGAACTTTTCGTTTTTATAACGGTATTTTATAAGGTCAGCTATCGTTATCAGCTTTAAGTTGTGTTTTTTAACATATTCCTCAAGCTGCGGCAGCCTGGCCATTGTCCCGTCATCGTTCATTATTTCGCATATGACTCCGGCTTCTTCAAGCCCGGCAAGACGGGTAAGATCTACGGAAGCTTCTGTATGCCCGGCACGGGAAAGAACGCCTCCGCTTCGATATTTTATCGGGAAAACATGTCCGGGAGTTGTTATATCTTCTTTTACGCTTGTGCTGTCAGCAAGAATACGAATTGTCCTTGACCTGTCAGCGGCTGAAATACCGGTTGTAACACCTTCGCTGGCATCACACGAAACAGTAAAATAAGCCTCGCTTGAATCCGTTCTTCGTTCCATAGGGTTCAGTCCCAGTTTATTAAGCCGGATGTCTACGAGTGATACGCAGATGAGGCCCCTGCCGTACTTTGCCATGAAATTCACTGCTTCGGGAGTTACTTTTGAAGCAGCCATAACAAGGTCTCCTTCGTTTTCGCGTGATTTGTCATCCACAACAACTACCATTTTACCCTCTTTTATATCTTTAATTGCATCTTTTATTTTATCCATTTTTCCTCACTCTTCCCCTCGCCGCCGCGATAATCATATCCGCCTCCAAATTAACGGGATCCGAACTTGTCAAATCTCCCAGGTTGGTCCTTTTTAATGTCTGAGGTATTACTGCTACGGAAAATCTGCCGCCGCTTATTTCATTGACTGTAAGGGATACACCATTAACCGCCACTGAACCTTTTTCCATTAATTTGTCAGTGAAATCCCGTCCACTTTCTATGGTAATATAGTTAGTATTTCCGATCTTTCGTTTTGCCGTAACTTTACCCACCTTCATAACATGACCGTAAACAATATGTCCGTGAATGCGACTTGAAAGTGAAAGGGACCTTTCTATATTTACTTTCTTCCCCGCTCTTTTGTTTTTAAGCGCCGTCGACCGGAGAGTTTCTCCTCCTACATCCATAGTCAGTTTGCCTTCAAATATATCAGAAACTGTCAGGCACACGCCATCTACCATAAGACTATCTCCCTCTGATACATCCGTCAATGTGGTTTTCAGGGCAATTGTCCCGGGTTTTGACACAATAACCTGTGCAGTTTCTTCCGTTATTCCTGTAAACATTTATCTTAGCCTTCCTGTTACAATAAAATTCTTCCCTAACCAAAAAGTTTCCATATTTTTCAGGCGTACTGCCTTTTCCAGTGTTTTAAATCCTTCTCCTGCGCAGGCAGAAGGGGCGTCCCGGCCGCCTATAATAACGGATCCGTATATGAATATTATTTTATCAACTATTCCCGCTTTAATAAAGTGCCATACAGTTTCGCCTCCGCCTTCTATTAAGACAGAGGTTATGCGGCGCCTGTAAAGTTCTTTAAGTATTTCCTTTGCTTTTATATAGCCATTTTCTACAGAAAGTTCTTTTATTTCGGCTCCTTTTTTTTCAAACTTTTTCTTTTTTGCTGGCGGTGACCCGGACGCCGTAAAAATAAGGCTACCCTCTGAAACCACTTTAAGGTTATCGGACATACTTAGTCTCCCGTCGATTATAACCCTGAGAGGATGCTTTGCAGGCGGTTCCTTCAACCGGTAGCTCAGGAGCGGATTATCAGATACTGCTGTAGTAGCTCCGATCAGTACAGCATCCGAATTGCCTCTCATTTTCATTGCCCATTTTCGTACGGGAGGTGATGATATCCACCTGCTATTCCCTGTCACGGTTGCAATTTTTCCATCCAGGGACATAGCACATTTAAGGGTTACAAAAGGGCGCTTTTTACGGTGAAAACAGGTGAAATTCTCAATAAGTTCTTCGGACTCCCGGCGCAGAACGCCAGTTTTTACTTCAATACCGTTATCTTTTAAGTAGGCAACTCCGCTTTTTTTGAGAGTGGGGTCAAAGGCTCCTATTACAACTCTCTTTACTCCGGCTTTTTTAAGAAGCGGAGCGCACGGGGGGGTACGTCCATGACGGGAACACGGTTCAAGCGTAACATAAACAGTGCCCGAACGGGCCCGGCTGCCGGCTTTCTGAAGAGCTTCCGCTTCAGCATGGCTGCCGCCGCAGATCCTGTGATAACCGGAGCCCGCTATTTTTCCGTCCCTCGCAATTATACATCCCACACGGGGATTTGGAGAGACAAGATTAGTACCCCTACTTGCCAGTTTCAGTGCCTTTTTCATAAAATACGCGTCTGTTTTATTCATAAAAAAAAACCCGGAGACAATCTCCGGGTGTACAGATACATATATATAGCATCTAATCTTCTTCCATCCGGACTTTTACCGTCGGTACCTGAATCTTACAGGTTCTGCCCTTTTAAGGGCTCGCGGACTTACGGCGCGCTGGCCGAACACCGCCGGTTGGGATTTACACCCTTTCCCGAAGATTTATTAAATTTTAACAGTATCTATCTATATTGTCAAATTACGCCTATCTGCCCCGGAGGATAATATTCTGCTGCTTCGAGCTTTTTAAATACTCCTGTGCTCTTATATTGTCCGGGTCCAGTTTTAGTACTCTACCAAAATAGTCTGATGCAGTTTCAAAATTACCGGCCCGGTACGCTTTAAGACCTTCCATATAAAAGTACTCCAGGTAAGAGTGTATCTCATTATCTGTAAAAACATAATCTTTTCCCGCTTCCGGAACCCTAATATCAGGACGCCATGAAAGAGATATCCGGTGTGAAGACTCAAGGTCTCCCCAGGGCCGCCAGGCATAATCAAACATAAGCATTTTAAAACTGACTCCCCCTCCCAACACAAATCCGGAAAGAACTCCGTGATCATCGGAAACAGCGCTATTGTAACCCAACCGTATTGTTGTTTTTAACTTGCCGGCATAACGACCGTATTCGCTACCGGCATTAAAAGAGGGAGTATTGTCATAAGGAAAACTGACGCCGCCTGAAATAAGAAGTCCGTCAACGGGAGTGTCCCAGGCCAGCGAAGTATTTACGCTAAATGGTAGAGAGTCGTATTTACGGCGAAATTTAACAGGAGGGCCGGCG
>PWMP01000228.1 GCA_003558145.1 Elusimicrobiota bacterium | reverse complement strand
GACAGTTCATAGGCTGTGAAAATTTTTCCTCAATTTGTTCCTTAAGTTCACCCTCAAATACGAACTTAAGGTCGTTGTTGGAAAAATTTCTTCGCTTTCCCTCCTGTCTTTCCAGTGATATAACTTTTTTCTCCCCCCATTTTTCCTTTATATCACTTCCCCAGTCACAGCAGACTATAAGGTCCAATCCCGTAATCTGGCTGAGGCCAAGCCCGTCATGAGCCCTCTGCCCCCACCAGCTCCAGCGGTATTTTTTTAATTCATCAAAAGCGTTCATTAATCATATAAACCGGAGGGATAATAATCCCATCCTGTATCATATCCCTTACGCGCTTTCGGTCATCAAAAGCTATCTTACCCGTAAAAAGTGTCTCGGGGAAATCTTTTTCTTTTTTGATTGTCTGTGTTTTTCTGTACCCGGTTATATAATGAATATCTTTTGTAAGCGCGCCGGGACAGGAAGTGTCTTCAACTCCCCTCTTTGCTCTCTCGGAAAGCCGGTATGATAATTCCGCGGGAAACCACCGCCTGAGTGAATTAAAGACTTCCCTGAAAGATTTTTCAAAACTTAAATGGACAGCCATAAGCCGGCCCGCATAAACTTTCATCTGTTCCGGCGGACAGTTTCCGTTTGCCGTCTCAAAATAAACGGCAAGGCCCTCCTCCGCTTCGCTGTAACCGGCAGTTCCTGTTTTAAATATGGGCCATTTCTGTCTTTCACCGTTGAGGGCGCGGAAAAGATGAACTTCTATTTCGTGTATCGCCAGTCTTTTGTCTTCTCCCCGAAAAAAACCTGAAGTGCTGTTTATATATATGGCATTTTCAGAAGGTTTTATACTCATTTTGGACGCCATATTCTTTTTCATTTTTATTGTCCACCCTTTAACAGATCTTTTTATAAGTTCTTTTTCAATAGCTATTTTTATCTCCCCGGCGGCGACGGGTTCGGAGAAATCGTCATCACCTCCCGATAAAATTCCGGTAGCGTAACGAAGATCTTCATTGGACGGAAAACCGAATATTTTTCCGGAAAACTCAGTAAGTTTTTGAGAATCATCACGGTTGGCAAGCAAAGAACACTTAAGGAGTATCTCTTCTTTAAGTCGCCTGTAAAATTCCGATACAGGCAGCGCATCCTGTGTTTTTAAAGCTCCGGCCCGGTCATATATATCCATAATATCCGTACAGGTATCCTTATACCTGAAAACAGGGTTATATACGGAAGATTTCATAAACTTTCTTTTTTCATCATCCCTGTTTAACGGCATCAGGCGCCTGTAGAAATCCAGCGATTTTTCAATTTGTAAAAAGTGTCTGAAAAATTTCATCAGAAAAATATTAGCAGATTATCAGCGATAATCAAGACGGCGGCGTATTCTAAAAATTTTATTTTTCAGGAAATTTTGATAACATTATCTATGATGTACAGAAAAATGACGGAAAAAAGAATAAAATCCCTTAAGAGCATTGCAAGCGAAAACAATGTTATTACTAATGTCTCCGATATGGAAAAATACGCAACAGACGAATCCCCATCACTTAACTATATGCCGGATGCGGTTATTACTCCCGAAAACCAACAGCAGGTTCTTGAAATTGTAAAATATGCCGTTTCGGAAAAGTTTCCGCTTACTCCAAGGGGCGGGGGAACTTCTCTTACCGGGGGTCCGCTTCCCGTTTTAGGCGGCGCGGTGCTTTCATTTGAAAAGATGAACAAGATAATTGATATTGACACTTCTTCCCGCATGGCCGTGCTCCAGCCGGGAGTTATAACCGGCGATCTGGACAGGGAAGCCCTGAAACACGGCCTTTTTTATCCGGTTAATCCGGCTTCCCTTGATTCCTGCACAATAGGAGGAAACACGGCAACCGCTGCCGGCGGAGCAAATACCGTAAGATACGGCACTACCAGAAATTACCTTGCGGGTATGAGAGCAGTAGACGGAAGCGGCAGACAGTGGGAAGCCGGCGGAAAAATAGTAAAAAATTCAACCGACCAGCAACTTCTGCAGCTTGTAGCCGGAAGTGAAGGAACTCTTTCACTTTTTACTTCTCTTATCTTCCGCCTTACGGAGAGACCGGTTAAAAGCGCCTGGATTATAGCCCCTTTTAAGGATATAAATAACATTCCGGATGCGGCGGCCAAAATATTTTCTCTTTCAGTTAATCCTACTATGGTTGAACTCATGGACAGGCGGACCCTTGACTGCTGCCGCCGCTATACCGGTGAAACAATAGAATTTGAAAACTGCAGCCACCTTCTTATACGCCTTGATTCCGAAAAGTATTTCTCTTCATCCGGTTTTCAGGATATGATTTTTGCAATCGGCCAAGCCTGCCTTGCAACAGGAGCTGAAGACGTTCTTATTGCGGACACTGCTGCCCAGCAGGAAAAAATTTGGAAGTTACGAAGTTCTATACACGACGCCATCAAAGAAACCTGCGGTTCCATATTTGAGGAGGACGTTGCTGTTCCCACCGGACAGGTGCGTCAGCTGCTTCTTGAAGCGCAAGAACTTTCTGCAAGCACCGGCTTTAAAACAGCTGTATACGGCCACCTGGGCGATGGTAATATACATATCAATTTCACCGGCAGGGATGCTCCTCCGCAAAAAGTACGGGAATTAAAAAGGCGTCTTTTTGAATCTGCCGTAAAACTGGGAGGCAAACTGTCGGGAGAGCACGGTATAGGTTTGACCAAGAAGGATTATTTCAGCAGATACATTGACAGCGCTTATATTCGCCTGCTTAAAAAAGTTAAAAAACAGTTTGACCCCGGGAATATACTTAACCCGGGAAAAATATTTTAATTAATTCTTTTAGTTATAAATTTGATTTCACCATCCCTGAGAGTAAAATTAAATTCTTCCGTTATAAGCCTTCCGCTTGACGTGCGTGCCAGCGCGCTGAAGCCGTAGTCTCCGGGTGGAAGATATTTCCTTGCAAAATATATATTATTAGGAAGACTAAGCCATGACCTGGTGTCAGCCCTTTCCGTAGCTGCGCCGAAAATATTGGTAAGAGCAGCCAGAAAACCACGCACTCCCGACTCATCTTCATCCGGATCTCCTCTTACCTGCCTGTAACCGACATATTTGGCTATGGCTCTTGCTATTGCCCTTGCAACTATGCTTCCCTGCATTTTTTCAAAGTTTGCAAGAGCCAGTTTTCCCGGGCTTTCTGCCAGTTCCATCTGAGCAGAGCCGCCGCGATAATTCAAAGTAATTGCCGTAACTCTTTCTTCAGGCTCTACGTATTCGGGCAGAGCTACTTTCAGGTGATATACATCCGACAGCTGGTTGCGGTATTTTTCTCTCTGCTGCTGAGGAATTGCCATATAGACTTCTGTTTCCGTCTTATGGGGAACAAAACCTGTTTCAAACAGAAAAACAACCTGACCGTAACTGTCCGGAATCTCAAATGGAACCTGTGCCTGGCGTGGTATTTCATTGCGGCGTACAAAGGCGGTGCGTTCCAAAAATGCCCATATATCTTTTTTAAGCTGACGCGGCGGGCCTATACCCAATTGTTCCGAATACCAGCCGGAGTATGACTCGTAAGCTTTTTTATATTCTATAAAGGCGCTGGAAACCTCTCGCGAAGCTTCATGCAGAATAGCTGTCATATAATGAAAGAAGGCGCTGTCCGTATCAAAAAGAGAAAGCTTATGGTTTATACGTCTGACTTCAACCAGGGCTCCCTCGAGATCGGCAAGGTACAGGTAGTTAAGCATTTTGTAATAGTTGACAAAAAGGTAGT
>PWMP01000086.1 GCA_003558145.1 Elusimicrobiota bacterium | reverse complement strand
GCTTCAAGAAGCCCGGGAAAACCTCTACAAGTCACAGTGCAACTGTTCCTACTGGCACGGGGTATTCGGAGGCATATACCTGCCCCACCTGAGACATTCTGTCCATTGCCATCTTAACCAGGTGCAAAAAATTCTTGATACCGCAGCTCACCGGGACTCTTTTCTGGAATATTCTCTGGAAGATATTGACTGTGACAAGGATAAGGAGCTTTTAATAAATACCGATTCTCTCTTTTTATGTGTCTCTCCTTCCAAGGGAGGAATGATTGAAGATATATCGGATAAAATGACTTCTGTCAACCACCTCGACACCCTGGCCCGAAGAAAAGAAGCTTATCACAGTAAAATATTAAAGGACGATGCTGGAAAAGAAAGAAAAACCGGCGAAGATGGTGTGGCATCAATTC
Organism: Elusimicrobiota bacterium; assembly: GCA_003558145.1. GTDB lineage: Bacteria > CG03 > SLGR01 > SLGR01 > PWQF01 > PWMP01. Next base: position 3,408 of record PWMP01000086.1, on the reverse strand, counting down.
ACGATATAGAGAAAGAAAATTCGGCCAAATACCGTCAGCATCTGAATTTTGACTCGTATATGAGAAAAAGTTTAATCGAACATATTCTCCCCGCCGATATCACGCCGGCCAAATTTATAAAAGGGGATTACCGGCAAGCCCGGGCTGCTGAAAAAACATATCTTCTCAGCATTTTTGAAAAAGGCGCCGGAGAGCTATCCGTTTCCATGGAGGGCAATCCGGTTGACTCCCTTAAATCAGTAAAGATACTGGAAACAAAGAAAGGACGCAGGGGTTTTTCTGTTGAAATAACTTTAAAAAACACCTCCCCTTCCCCCCTCTCGTTTCTTTACGGATTGGAATTTAATTTTGGAATGCTTTCAGAAAAATCGGAAGATAAAAATTATATAATTAACGGCCGGAGGCTTTCATTAAAGGAAAAAGGAATTACAAAGGAGGTAAACTCTTTTGGAGTTGAAGACAGGGAAAAGGGATATAAAGCCACTGTTGGGCTGAGCTCCCAATGTCATCTATGGTACCACGGGGTAAAGGCGTTAGCCAATTCGGAAGCCGGATTTGAGCTTTCCTACCAGTCCTCATTTATGATGCCGGTATTTAAGCTGGACCTTTCCCCGAAGAAAGTTTTTAACTTTAACCTTGCTTACAATATATCAGATACGGATTAAACGAACCTATCCATGGCCCTGAGGAAATTCATATATACCCGCTGCTGTTCTATAAGAAGCTTGTCAGGCCCGAGCATCCACCATTCCCGCGGAGTAAAGTAAGCCGAAACCTGGGCTTCGTCGCCGTAAGCCCCCGCCCACTGGATTAAATGCAGGTTGTCTGACTGGGTAAGCCTCATGGCCAGGTCAATCAGAGTTTTTTTACCGGTAAGCTTTGCCTTATTTAAAACGTGGTGCATAAGCCGGAATATAGCCTGCTGGGCCCCGTTTCCAAGGAAGAATTCCACCCCGCCGCTGCCGGCCCAGGTTGAGCCGAACTCCTTTACATCAAGGGAGTGGCTCTTTTTCGAAAATTGTTCTACGATTTCACTTGGGGTTCGGGTTTTTACTCCCCGTTTTTTCAGTTCCCCGGGCAAATGCTTCATAAACTCAAAGATCCCCGTATCCTTCTTATGATGCTCTCCGAAAGTCTCAAAATCCCATCCCAGCACAGTAAAATCGCCGCCGGCTTCCTTAAGCCAGTGAGCATAAGAGTCGGCTGAAAGGGGCCACCCCTTCCAGCTTCTGTCGGAGAAGCGGTAACCCACATCGTCGCTGAAATTCAAATGTCTGGCCAGAAGTTTCATCTCCTGTTCACGATGGCGGTAGAGATGGGTCGGCTTTCGCCACTCAAGCACCCAGCCCCTGCCGTCAATGAAAGCGGCATCGAACCCTATTTTCTGCAGGGCAAAGTAAACCTCATTTGACATAAACATCTCGGTAGTATCGGTAATTCTTATTTCCTTATTAAAAGTTTTTTCCAGATAATTCTTTGCCCACTTCATCCTATCCATGAACATATCTATGTCGAAGTAGAAAATAAAACTGTGGTATGGCTCCACGCATATAAGTTCCAAGTTTTTATTGGAAATAAACCGCTTCAGTTTAGCCATCAGGGGCTTATTCCACTTTTTTGCCTGTTCAATAAAGGAAACCGATACCCCCAGGGATATCTTAAGACCCTTATTCATAAGCTCTTCAAACATATCCATTGCGGGAAGATAGGATTCATTTGCAACCTTATTCAGGTAATACTTATTCATATCTTCATCAAAAAGATATTTTCCTATTTCCCTTACGCCGGCCGTATCGGGAATTTCCCGGGCAGGCAGAGCAACCCTCTGGGGCTGATGTATTACCGTATAAATTGTTATGTTATTACTCATGTCTTACTCCTTGGGTTTCCTTAATCTGAACCAACCTTGCCAGAAGGTTGCTATGGATAACATTCTTCCAGGTATACATTCTTGCCGTGGATTTTGCCATCTTCCTTATTCCCTTGTTCGTAATAGGCCTTCTGTGCAAGAATTCCACATAGGAAGCTATCTCATTGGGGTCTTCGGTCTCCAGAACTATTGAATTTCTGAAAGGTATGGCATAATCTTCTCCGGTCGATCCCAGGAAGGTTATCCCGCCGCAGGCCATAACTTCAAGACCGACCAGGCCGAACGGCTCATGGCCGCTGTTTGCCAAAACCGCATCGCATTCGGCATAGAGGGGCTTAAGCATGCTTTCAGGCATAAACTGCAGGACATTGTATATATCCGCAGGGGGTCCCTGCAGTATCTTCTCCTGCAAATCATCTAACGTACACTTATCCAGATCTATATCCCTGACAGTCAGGCCCAGCTGCTGGATTTCCATAAAGACCTCACCACCGAAGGGCTCGTTGCCTCCCTTCATTATAAGGAAAACCTTCCGGCCTTTGTTTTTCAGAATAGAAAGAGCCCTTATAGCCATATGCCATCTTTTATCCGGGGAGAACCTTCCCAGCTTAAGGAGAATCATATCCGCTCCGGTTTTCTCGTGAAGCTCTCTGCACCTGCCGCTGTAGCTGTGCCTTCTTAGAAAATTCTCCGGTATGCCGTTTGGTATAACGATAGGATTCAAACCGTAACCCCACATCTGGTGTTTCATATACTTGCTTACGGTTGTAATCTGAGAGGTATAGTTGAGGGCTCCCCAGTTGATCCTGTGAAACGAATAGATATTGTTGGCATTCCACAGAATTACAACCCGGTCTCTTATCCCCCGATAATGAAGGTAATCGCTTAAACTGATAACAGTATTAGCGGTATGCCATTCCTCAGCCATAATAACTACCAGTTTTCTTTTACTGAGAGCGGGCATAATAATATTATCCGTAATATACCGGGGGATACTTTCTTCAAAATCTCTTAATTTGTTTTCTTCTCCGTCATATACCCCCCCATCGTGGTGTCTGCTTATCCACTGGCACCAGCGATAGATATTAAGCTTTCCTTCCATCTGCTGCTCAATCCCCGGGGAGTAGGGATCCCCTACAAAAAACAGGTGGGTCGAATAACCCAGTTTTGAAAGGTTCTTGCTCAGCCCTCTTACCCTTGTGCCCAGACCTCCGGCAAGAGAATAATCATCGGGGCCTTCAAAAGAAAGTATTATAAATTCAGTATTTTCCGGTTTAATCTTAAATTCGTGCATATTTTTTAACTTGTACCTCCATTTCAATTCCGCTTAAATATACCATTGTTTTTTATAATGTCAAGAAGCTTCCATACCAGGCCATCTCTGTTCTTTTCATTGTGTCCATGTTGTAGCAGAAAACATTCCCCTGACAATCATGAAGCACATTGTCGGCGTATTCTGAATCGGCCAGTTTCTCATCAAACTCTTTCCACCTGCCTTTAACGTCTATTATGGGCCTTATCCGGTAATCATCCCAAAG
>PWMP01000105.1 GCA_003558145.1 Elusimicrobiota bacterium | reverse complement strand
TTTTCACTTTTACTGCTCCTGTACCCCCTGTTAAGGGGTATAAAATAAGAATAGCCCCTCTTTCAAGGGGCCATTCTTAATTCTTAGATTTAACGGTACGAGTCAGTTATTTTCTGCCTCTTGCCATTTTTGTTCTCCCTACATCGCCGTCTTTATCTACAAAATAAAGATATCCTTTTTCTTTCTTGACGCCAGTCTTGGCGATTTTCTTGGGAGTTCCTTTTCTCTTGCCGCCGCGGGCCATTTTTACTTCGGCGATATCGCCCTGCTTGTCAACATAATAAAGATTTCCCGGGGTCTTTTTCACTCCAGCCTTTGCAACTTTTTCTTTCTTCGCCATTTCTTCCTCCTTCGAATCGTCCTTCCATCTATTAAAAACCTACCTTATTTCTATCCTTTAGAGATTCTTTTAGCAAATTTTTCAGTCTATGTCAACAACATTCATCGTCTAAGTTTTTTATTGTCCTCAGACGTGATACTTTTCTTTAATGCTTTTGATTATTTTCTCGACGATGACCCCGACTATTTTATCGTTCCTTTCACTGAAAGAATCATCCAGCCTTATTCCCGTAAGGCATCTTCCTGCTTCTTTACTGTTCTGCCATATAACGATGCCGTAAAGAGGCACGGCATCTTTGTCAATGGAAACATATAGTTTCATATGAAGTCCGGTATAGAGTTTCAGCACCGTTTCAATCATAAGTCCTCCGGCGCTTATATCTTTAAGAGTCACGTCGCTCTCAGGTATGGTTATATCCGCAGGCTTTATTTTGGCGGGAATACTTAATGAAACCCTTACATATTCTCTTTTTTCATTTTTTGTCATTGTTTTCATTTTCGGAAAAAGTTTTTTTAATGTAAATCATAATACCCGTTAAAGCAGCGGGAGTAATTCCCGGTATCCGGGAAGCCTGGCCAAGAGTACGCGGCCGTATCAGGTTAAGTTTCTCCGCCTCTTCCGCAGAGAGCACATCAATTTTTGAATAATCTTTTATTCCGCTGAGTATTTTTTCTTCTAAATCCTTCAGTTTAAGGATGTTTTTTTTATCTCTTTTTATATAACCCTCGTATTTTATTTCCGTTTCTAATTCTTCAATTATTTCAGCAGACAGGCTGTTTAAAAACTTATCCGTTGTTTTTAGGTCCTTCCATCCCCTGGCGGGTTTTTTAAGTATGTCTCTGTCAGAAGAAGAAAGAAGCTTTCGCGCTTTTTCAAGACGGGTTTTAAAACTTTTAAACTTTTCATACTGTTCATCAGAGACGCTTCCGTAATTAAAGCCTTTTTCGCTAAGCCTCAGGTGCGCATTGTATTCTCTTAGTATAAGGCGGTATTCCGCCCTTGAAGTAAACATCCTGTAGGGCTCATTGGTTCCTTTGGTTACCAGATCATCTATCATCACTCCTGTGTACGCTTCGTTTCTTTCTAATACCAGGGTCTGTTTTTTCTGTATGGAGGCAGCGGCATTGATGCCGGCTATTATACCCTGGGATGCGGCTTCTTCGTAGCCGGTAGTGCCGTTGACCTGCCCGGCAAAATAGAGGTTCTTAATTTTCTTTGATTCCAGTGTCGGTAAAAGCTGCCTCGGGTCTATTGCGTCATATTCTATACCGTATCCGAAGCAGGCAACCCGGGCTTCCTCCAGACCCTTTATTGTGTGGAGGAATTTGAGCTGCACATCCTCCGGCAGAGCGGTAAAAATTCCGTTGGGATAATAGAGGTCCTTTGAAAGGCCTTCCGGCTCAAGCACTACCCTGTGTCTTTCCACTTCAGGGAACCTCATAATTTTATCTTCTATAAGGGGGCAGTACCTGGGCCCGGTGCCTCCGGTACAGGAGGCATAGGTGCGCGATTCTTCAAGATACGATTTTATTATTTTATGGGTTCTGCTGTTTGTATAGGCGACATGGCAGTCAAGCTGCGGATTAGTTATTTTTTCGGTCATAAAGGAAAACGGGCGGGGATTGTTATCGGGCAGTTGTTTTTCAAGTTCCGCAAAATCAATACTCTCGCCCCGGAGACGCGCGCAGGTGCCTGTCTGGAGCCGCATTACTTTAAAGTTTTTATCACGTATCCACTGTGCAAGTGACGCGGAATTTTTTTCACCGGTACGGCCTCCCGGTTCCTTTTCTAAACCTTTATACATTAAGGCATTCAAAAAAGTCCCGGCTGTAATTATAACTCCTTTTGATGATATGCTTTTCCCGGAACCGAGCTCCACTCCGGCTGCAGTGTTTTTTTTTGTTTTTATTGCTGTAACTTCGTCTTCTAAAACTTTAAGATTTTTTGTTTCCTCTACGGCCTTGCGCATGAATTGAGCATACAGTGAGCGGTCTTCCTGGGCTCGTGAACCCCTTACTGCCGGGCCTTTTGACATATTAAGACGCTTGAAATGAATGCAGCCTGCGTCAGCGGCGCGCCCCATAAGGCCTCCAAGCGCGTCAACTTCCTTTACGAGGTGTCCTTTTCCAAGGCCCCCTATTGCCGGGTTACAGGACATAACACCTATGTTCTCCCTTTTCATTGTAACAAGAAGAGTCTTTACCCCCATACGGGCCGATGCGGCAGCCGCCTCGGATCCACCGTGTCCGCCGCCGGTTACAATTATCTGAAAGTCAGTCATCCTGCTCCACCTGGACAGCTGAGCGGTATTTACCCAAGCTGAGGCGGCCTGTAATAAAACTTCCCGCAGCCAGAAGAAGAATTGCCCCGGCCAGACCTCCTGCGTTTCCCCATAAGAAATAACCTAAGATAAAGCCCATAACGAGAAAAACGGAGGGAATAAAATAAGCCAGGAATGACATACCGGCAAGATTACTGCAGTCCACAGCTAAAGTAACTCTTTCTCCCGGGGATATAGATTTTTTAACCGGGACAGTTATCTTTCTTTTTTTTGAATATGCGCAGCAACTGCAGGAAGAACATTCATCGGGCGGTGATATTTCTACTTTTATTTCATCCGGAGAAGACTCCAGAACCGATGCCTCAACTCTTAGTTTTTTCAACGCTTTCGTATATACATCCGGTCGGACATTTTATTTCCTTAACATTTATTTCCGCATCGGATTTTTCAAAACGGGCAAGATTATCTTCAAGAACGAAAGCCCCTTCGGGAGCGCGCTTGACACAAAGCCCGCAGGCAATGCAGCCGTAACTGCAAACCTTTCTTGTATTCTTGCCTTCCTGCATATTAGAGCATCCGACATAAACCGCACGCCCTTCATGATAGTCTGTCATTCGGATAATATTCCTGGGGCAGCTTTTAATACACAGTCCGCAGGCAGTGCATTTTTCCGGGACTACCTCGGCAACTCCGGATTTATTAATTTTTATAGCATCAAAAGGGCATGCCTCCAGACAATCGCCGAAACCCAGGCAGCCGAACCTGCACTTGAGCCCTGCAGAGGAAATATTGGCTGCAGAACAGGTTTTAATACCGGAATAACCGGATGAAAAAAGCCTTTCTTTGGGTTTACACTTAACAACAGCGTTTTTAGGAATTTTCTTTTCAGATGATAAATCTCCGCCTTTAATGCGAATTATTTTTTCTGCTGTCTCCTCGCCGCCCGGCGCGCACATATCCGGAGGAGCTTTTCCTTCTGCCACAAGCTCGGCGTATGCATGGCAGGACGCGTATCCGCAGGCGCCGCAGTTTATATCCGGAAGAGCCTGTAGAATCTCATCAACCAGTGGGTCGTCTTCTACCCTCAAACGCGAAAAAGCAACTGCAAGCACTATCCCCGCGATAACACCCAGTGAACCCAGGATAATAATACTCTGAAGAACAGTCATTTAAGGCGTTATTATCCCGGCAAAACC
>PWMP01000166.1 GCA_003558145.1 Elusimicrobiota bacterium | reverse complement strand
TGCCTGCATATCTGCGGCTGCGGTTTTGCTGTGCCGCAATGATTAAAATGAGAAAATTTAAATACTACATAAAGAACTTCGGTTGCAAAGTTAATCAATATGACGGGCGTATCCTGAAAAATTCGATATCTCCTCTTGGTGAAAGTGTAGAAAATCTGTCCCGGGCTGATGTTGTCATAGTAAATACCTGCGGTGTAACGAAGCCGGCAGTCACAAAAGGGTGCAGGTATATAAAAAAAATAAAAAAAGAATCTCCGGACAAAGATGTGTTGGCGGTAGGTTGTGCCGTACATAGCAATCAGGAGCTTTTTAATAAGGCCGGAGCGGAAACCGCGTCCGGTTTTAAAATGCTGGACCGTCCTGATGAAAGCCTTGAAAGTTTTCACGGGCATACAAGGGGGTTTTTAAAAATTCAGCAAGGCTGCTTCGGCAGCTGCTCTTACTGCATTGTAAGGGATTTGAAAAAACCTTTTTATATTAAGGCTCCCGGTCAGGCGGTTTTCGAAATTCTGAAAATGTCGAATAATCATCCGGAAATAGTACTTTGCGGAACTAACCTGGCTTTTTACTCCCGTTCGGGCGGCAGTAAAGCGGAGCTTTTGGAAGAACTGCTTAAAAAGATAAAAGATATTTCTTCCTCTTTCAGGTGGAGGTTCAGCTCCATCCCTCCGATATGCCTTTCAGATAATAATATGTATATTCTCAAACAGGATAAGAAATTCTGCCGGCATTTTCATATACCTGTTCAAAGCGCCAGCAGTAAAATCCTGAAAAAAATGAGAAGGCCTTATGATCTTTCTTTTCTTGAGGAAAGAATGAAAAGAGCAATCGATATATTGGACAATGTTGTCTTTTCTTACGATGTAATGGTAGGGTTTCCGGGCGAAACGGAAGAAGATTTTGCAAAGACCCTTAGTTTTTTGGAAAAACATCCCCCGGTACGTGTTCATGTATTCAGATATTCCGATGTCCGGAATACAGAATTGAATTCCGAAAGAGTAAGTGAAAAAATAAAAAGAAAGCGTATGGAAAAGATTAAGGAAGTTTCCGGAGCCCTTATACGTAAAAAAATGTTAAGCTGCATCGGAAAAATAAAAGAAGTTATACCGGAAAACAATATGATTGGGTATACGGAGGATTACCTTCCGGTAAGCTTAAAAGGGAGGTCTCCGGCAGAGGGTCCGGTAGATGTTATTATAACGGCAGTTAAAGCTGACAAATTAGTCGGAAGACCCGTCAACGTATGCAGGTTTGAAAAAAATGCGAATATATGTTAGTACTTGACTGTAAATGTTTGAAAAAAAAGATAAAAATTGTATATTCTGTAAAATCGCAAAAGGAGATCTTAAGGCCGATATAAAATACGAGGATGACAAGATACTTGCTTTTTCAGATATAAACCCTCAGGCCCCGGTACATATTCTGGTTATACCGAGAAAACATATAGCCACTCTTAATGAAGCCGACGGAGAAATACTGGGGCATTTGGTATCGGCAGCCCGCGATATAGCAGGACGGGAAGGCGTATCCGAAAAAGGATACCGCCTGCTTGTTAACTGCGGGGACATGGGCGGGCAGGAAGTGTCCCATCTGCATGTTCATATATTGGGCGGGAGAAAGATGAAGTGGCCTCCCGGCTGATTAAAGGATAATACATTAAAAAATTTTTAATATGAAAGTGAGGTGAACAACAATAATAGGTCCAAAAGTAGAAAAAAAAGATAACGAATCAGTAAATTCATTGCTTCGCAGGTTCAGACGTATGTGCTCAAAAGCAGGCATAAAAAAAGAACTTAAAAGAAGGCGTTTTTATCTCTCACCAAGCGAACAGAGAAAAATAAGCAAATCTTTCAAAGAAAGAGAGCTTATGAAGGATCAGGTAAAAAAGCAAAAGAGGCAGGAGCTTATAAAAACAAGAAAAAGAAGGGGATGACTCCCAGCTCTGAAGCCGGTTTCAGTATTCTTCCGGCTGATTTTTTTCATAGATCTGCACCGGATGTTGCAGAGTCTATTGTAGGCTTGTATCTTTTAACAAGACGGGACGGATCGTTATGCGGCGGTAAGGTAGTAGAATGTGAAGCTTACCTGGGACCCGATGATCCGGCCAGCCACGCTGCGTGCGGCCCTACGGACAGAAACAGGTATATGTTCGGGCCGGGCGGAGTGGTATATGTTTACATGATATACGGGCTGCACCTTTGCTTTAACGTTACTGCCGGAAAAGATAACGAAGCGGGAGCCGTATTAATAAGGTCTCTGGAGCCAGAGTACGGTGTTGAAAAAATGGAAGAGCGCAGGGGAGTTGAAGATCTACGAAGACTTACAACCGGTCCTGCGAATCTGACCAGGGCCCTTGAAATCACTCTTAATGATAACGGTAAAAAACTGCCGGAGAATGACATTTTTTTTGCCGGCGTTCCGGGAACCTTTAATAAAGGGGTGGTCAGGACCCCTAGAATAGGTATAAGTAAAGCCAGGCACCTTAAGTACAGGTTTCTGGATCCTGACAGCAATTTTATCAGCGGACCCGCTAAATATGCCGCGTGTTTTGAATAAGTATAAATTAAGGAGAACAGGGATATGAAAGTAAAAGATGTTTTAAAACTGGTTGAAAAAGAGGGGATAAAAGCTGACCCCCGCCCTGAAAATGAAATTAAAAGAATTCTTAAAGAAAAAAAGAAGGAATATGACGGGCTGAAGGGAAAGAAGAAAGAAATATTTGACCTGCATATTACAAAAAGCCCTTATGCCGACACCCGCATAGTTCACGGTGAAAACAGGGACTTTAACCAGATGTGGGTGGGAATAGACGTTGATACTTCCGAACTCCTTATGATTAAAAATGTTTGCGCCGCCGGCAAAAAGCCGCTTGTGCTTTCTCATCACCCCATGGGAAGAGCTTATGCCAATTTTTATGAAGTAATGGATATGCAGTCTGACATAATTGCCGGCGAGGGAGTTACCAGGAGCGTAGCGGAAGGGCTTACGCAAAAAAGAAAACAGGAAGTTGCCAGGCGTGTGGCCCCTGCAAATCACTGTAAAACTTCTGATGCCGCGCGCATACTGGATATACCTGCTATGTCCGTGCATACTCCTGCCGATAATCATGTCAAGCAGTTTCTTGATAAACTTTTCAAGAAAGAAAAACCGGTTCTCCTTGGAGACCTGGTAGATCTGCTTTTGAAAATACCAGAGTATACGGACGGGGCGCTCAAGGGAACTCCTCCAACTATTCTTTCAGGCAATAAATCCTCCAAAAGCGGCAGAATTTTTGTTGACATGACAGGCGGAACGGAAGGCAGCTCAGATTTAATTCAAAAACTTTCTGATTCCGGTGTGTCTACCGCTGTCTGCATGCATATGAGCGATAAACATTATAAAAAAGCAAAACAGGCTAACCTCAATGTTATTATTGCGGGACATATATCTTCGGACAATCTGGGCCTTAACCTCCTGTTGGATAAAGTTGTTAAGCAGCTCGGCAGTATTGAAATAAAAGAGTTCAGCGGATTTAAAAGGATATCAAGAATTTAAACAGTATGGTCGGAGAAAGTTCAATAGAAAAAGTCAGGCAGGCAAACGATATTGTTGATATTATAGGAGAATATTTTCCCCTGCAGAAAGCGGGAGCCAACTACAAGGCGTTATGTCCCTTTCACCAGGAAAAAACGCCTTCGTTTGTAGTATCTCCCGATAAACAGCTTTTTCACTGTTTCGGATGCGGTGAATCAGGCAACCTGTATAATTTTGTGATGAAAATGGAGGGGCTTGATTTTCCGGAGGCGCTTCGCCGCCTGGCCGAAAGAGTTAATATAAATATATCCGATACCGGCGACAAGCACTACAGGCGTAATAAACAGATTAAAGAATCTATACTTGCTTTGAATTCCCGGGCGGCGAAATTTTATAACAAAGTTCTTTTTTCATCTTCGGGTGAAAAAGCTTTAGACTATCTAAAAGGACGCGGGCTGGACAAAGAGATTATAGAGACCTTCAGTCTTGGCTATGCGCCCGGCGGAAACTTTTTAACCAAGCATGCGCTGGATAACGGTGTCAGTACCGAAGAACTTTTACAAAGCGGATTAAGCGATACCGGACGCAGCGGAGACCTGAGAGATAAGTTTGCGGAAAGAATAATATTTCCCATACATGACGAACGCGGACAGATTAGGGGCTTTGGAGGAAGAGTAATGGATCCTTCCAGGCAGCCTAAATACCTTAATACCGCACAGACTCCCGTATTTGAAAAGAAGCAGATAATATACGGTTTATACCAGGGGAAGGAAACTATACGGGAGAAAAAGAGGATTATACTTCTGGAAGGATACATGGATGTTATTGCCGCTCATAAAAGCGGCATAAAGGAGGCGGTCGCAGCACTGGGAACAGCTATTACCCAGGACCATATTTATAAGATTAAACATTGGGTGGATGACGTTGTTCTTGCTCTTGATTGTGACGATTCCGGGTTTCAGGCTGCGGAAAAAGGTGTGGACCTGCTGGCCGATTCTCAAATAAGCTCAAGGGTATGCATTTTGCCCGAAGGAACTGACCCGGAAGACATAATAAGCAAAGACCCGGAGGAATTTTTTGCATATATTGAGAATGCCCATCCCGGCATGCACTGGAGGATACAACGCAGCATAGAAAAAGCCGGCGGTAAAGATACGCCCGAGAAAAAAGCGGCCGCTGTGAAAGACCTTGTTACGGTTCTTAAGAAAATTAAAAATGCCGTAAAAAGGGAAGAGATAAGAAAAGCGATAGCAGAGGAACTGGACATAAGCGAAAAGGCGGTAATGCAGGTAATGGGCAACGCCCGCGGCGGCCTGTCTTTATTTAAAGAAAGACTTGAGTTAGATAAGCTTTCAAGAGAAGAAAAGATTTATCGTGAACTGCTTCATATAGCTTTGAAATACGACGATTTAAAGGAAAAACTGAAAAAGGCTCTGGAATATGATATTAAAAATATATACGTGGATCTGCTCAGGAATTATATTTTAGAAAGCGGATATGATATACAGAAAGCTTTTTCTGCAGGGGGAGAAAGCAAGAAGATTCTTTCAAAACTTTCTATTATGCCTTTAAATAATGAAGATCCGGAAGAATATCTCGATGAACTTATTAATACGCTGGAAAGGCTTACTCTGGAAAAAAGATACCAGCATCTCTCTCATGAGATACGAAAGCTTATAGGAGAAAATAACCCCCTGCAATTGAAAGAAAAAAACAGGGAGTTTAAAAAAATTGCACGTACGCTGAAGGGCTGTAAAGATGAAGTCAAAGCGGATATATTTTAATTACTTTAATAAAGCATATACCTCATCTTGTGAAGGTTGTTTGAGGGCATTATAAAATATATGTCCGATAGGAGGGATTTTAAATTGACTGAAGATTATGAAAAATTAGTATCTAAAGGAAAAAAAGACGGCGAACTTTCTATTCAGGATATTAATGAATATCTTGATGACGACACAATTCAGCCCGAGGAATTTGACCGTCTTTTTGAGGCGCTTGAAGGAGCGGACGTAGACATAGTATATAAATCGGATAAAGAAGGCCGCGAAGATGAAGAATCTGGAGTAAAAAGCGTTCCGCCGCCGGCCCTGTCGTCAACGGATTCTATTAAGATGTATCTGAGCGAAATGGGAAAAGAACCTCTTCTTACCAGAACCCAGGAGATGTATCTTGCAAAAAGCATACAGGAAAACGAACAGGCCCTTAAGCGGCTGGTCCTGGGTACCTGGATAGGTGTAGAGGAATTCAAAGAAATAGCCCAGCATCTTCGAAGCGGAAAAAAATCCCCCAGGGATATAATGAAGAGAGGAAAAAAGACCCAGCGTATCCTGGACAGAATGACTACAAAGGTCAATACCGTCTACAATGAGGTGAGGCGAAGACAGCGCAAGATGGATTTGAGAAATAAAAAACTTCAGGATTCTTCCCATAGCGCTGCCGAAAAAGAAAGGATTAAAAAAGAAATAAGTGAAGAAGAGGTAAAAATAGTTGATGCTATTTTGTCTCTGAATATGAAAAAAGAGATTCTGAGAGGCATAATAGAAAAATTTAAAATGGATACTGCTTCCATAAGAAAACGTAACCGTAAGAAGGAAAGAATTCTGAAACAACTTTCCTGCTCTTATGTGAAAGCCAGGGAATTATATAACCTAACAAAATCCGGACAGATGAGCGCCTACGCTTTTCAGAAGGATACAGGCATAACAGTACGCAGGATGGAGATAATAAGGGACGAAATAAGAAGAATTAAGCTCAGTATGCACGGAAGAGCCAGAAAATTCAACATGGAGCTTGATGAAATACTGGATAAAACGAAAAGAGCCCTGAAGCATGAGGAGAATATAAGCAAGGGAAAAATGAATCTGGTAAGAGCCAATCTGCGGCTTGTTGTTTCAATCGCGAAAAAGAATACAAATCCGAGCCTTTCTTTGCTTGATCTGATCCAGGAAGGTTCGATTGGAATGATGAAAGCCGTTGATAAATTCAAGTATAAAAAAGGATTTAAATTCTCAACTTATGCTACCTGGTGGATAAGACAGTCCATAAACCGAGCCATTGCCGACCAGGCGCGCACCATAAGAATCCCTGTTCACATGAAGGAAGTTATCAATAAAATATCTAAATTAAATAAGGAGTGGAAACAGAAACACGGCCGTCTTCCGGTCATAGAAGAATACTCAAAGGAATTAGGTATTGATGAAGATAAGTTGAGGAGAATAATGGAAATAAAGCAGAAACCTGTTTCCATTGACACTAAAGTCGGTGACGACGAAGACAGCAGCCTGGAAGATTTTCTTGAGGATAAAGAAAGTATAACGCCTGACGATGCCACCATGGCCTCTCTTCGCAGAAAAGAAATAAACCGGGCGCTGAGCCAGCTTGACAGCCGCGAAGCCAAAATAATTAAATTGCGTTTCGGGCTGGAAGGCGGATATCCCAGAACCCTGGAGGAAGTCGGACAGCAGTTTGGCGTTACCCGCGAAAGAGTAAGGCAAATAGAAGCCAAGGCCATAGAAAAGCTTAAGCATCCCGACAAAAGCAAGCATCTCCAGATATATCTTGATATGGAAGATTAAACGTCTTTTTGACGGGTCACTTCAAAAAAATTTGACATTTCTTTTGATTTAAGTTAAAAAAACACAAACCGGGCCCATAGCTCAGTCGGTCAGAGCACCTGACTCATAATCAGGTAGTCCTAGGTTCGAGTCCTAGTGGGCCCACCATTTTTTTAATCGGGCAATTAGCTCAGAGGCTAGAGCGTTCGGTTCACATCCGAAAGGCCGCAGGTTCAAGTCCTGCATTGCCCACCACCAGGGGTTTCGGCTTATTATATCCTGACAATTTATAAAGGAATTAATACATGAACGAACAGATAACAAAGCTGGTACAGCTGCAGAAGCTCGACATTATTGTTGATGACATCAACGACCGCCTTAAGGAGATCCCCGAGCTGATAAAAGAGGAAGAAGATAAAGTTTCCCGGGAAAACGAAAAAAAAGAATCAGTCAAACAGGATCTCAAAGATATCCAGGTTGAATTAAAAAACCGGGAACTGGAGATGGAAAAGATTGAATCCGACATAAATAAAAATAAAAGAGAGCTTAACACACTTAAGAGCAACGAGGCCTATAGCCGTATGCATAAAGAGATTGGAGAGAAAGAAAAAAAAATATCTGACCTTGAAGAAAAAATACTTGAATGCTATGATAGGATAGAGGAAAAAGAAAAAGAATTGAAAAATATAGAATCAGGTATAGAAGATATAAAAAAACAAGTAAAAGAAAATCAGGAAAAATACAGGGCTGATGGCGAAAAGCTTAAATCGAACAAAAAAGAAGTAGAAGAAGAGATAGCTCCTTTAAAAAAAGAAATAAAGGAAAAGCTCCTGGCGGAATACGAAAAGATAAGAAAAGTACGGGGCACAGCGCTTGCGCCCTCCGGGAATTCAAACTGCGGGGGATGCTACAGGGAGCTCATGCCCCAGGAAATAAATAATCTTATTGAGGGAAAGATAGTACGCTGCGGAAGCTGTAACCGGCTGCTCTACATAGATGAAAAACAAAATGGGGACCTGTAAGTTAATCGCCGACGGAGCCTGCTTCGGAAATCCGGGGGAGTCATCGGCCGGTTTTGTTATTTCTAATTCAGATTCACAGGAGGTTTTCAGGGGTTCGGTACTGCTGGGAACAGGGACAAACAACACTGCTGAATATCATGCAATAATAGAAGGGCTGAAAGCAGCAGCAAGGCTCGGGATAAAAAAAATCAAAGTGTATTCTGATTCCGAACTTATTATAAAACAATTAAAAGGTGAATACTCCGTTAAATCAGGTACACTGGAGCAGCTAAAGAATAAGGCCCTTCGCGAATCTTCTAAATTTAAAAGTACGGAGTTTTTTCATCTTGGAAGAGAAAAAACTTCTGCAGCCCACAATATGGCTGAGGGGCTGCTGAAAGCAAAATAGTTTTGCCTGCCGGCGGACGGTCGCCGGTTTTCATCAGGAAAATCGGAGGAAAGTCCGGACTTCTCAGGGCGGAAAGGGAAAGTGGCACAGAAACCAGGTACAGAAAACTTAGGTTTTGCTGTAGTGAAAAGGCTAAACCCCTTTCGAAGCAAGGCCAAATAGGGGCCGATGGCGCGGCCCGCGCTGTTTGAGGCCCGGGTAGGCCGCAAAGATAAATGACCGTTAAAACAGAATCCGGCTTACGGCCGGCGGGCTTTTTAATCTGGATTTTAATATGGAAGAAATTCACCGTAAAAAATATATAACAAGAAAAAGTTATCAGGCAAAATACACTTTTGTCATAGTTTGCGCGGTGCTTGTGGCGGCAGCTGCCGTAATGGCGGCTGTATACAGAGATTTAACTGCAGCTTATCCGGAAGCAGCAGCAGATATATTTCAGTGGGAAAAATATTTTACCCGCCTGGGTGTTATAATTGTTCTTGCCTTACTGCTGGGGCTTTTTCTGTCTCATAAAATAATAGGCCCGGTTTTGCGTCTTTCATCTGCGCTTACCAGGATTAACAAAGGTGATTTCAAAGTTCGTATTAAACTGCGCAGCGGGGATGAGTTTCTCAGGCTAGGAGATGAAATAAATGTTCTTGCCGCTAAGCTAGAAAGCCTTTCAAAAGAAAAACCTGAAATAAAAGACAAGTTTAAAGAATCCTGACCGCCTGTTTTTTTAAAGTTTCTGCAGATAGCAGTTTTAAAAACCGTATTTTCGCGCCGCCTTTTGAGCGTCCCGGTATTCACCGGGGTTGAGTCGCCTGCCGATTACGGGGTGTCCCACCGAATTTCCTGCGGGATGGTACTGTGACATAAGGCTCAGATATATATCATTTCCGATATCCTCATATATAAATTTAAGCATTTTTTCTGTTTCCCCGGTATGGCCGGGAAGCACCAGGTGCCTTAGGATAAGCCCTTTAACTGCAATTCCGTTCTCATCAAGGACAAGCTCTCCCGCTTGCAGGTACATTTCCTTTAAAGCCTTTCTGTTTACCAAAGCGTAATTATCAGCCCTGCATAAGGCAGAACCTGCCGAGTTTGAGTAGAATTTTGCATCAGGCATATAAATATCAATCAGCCCGTTGAGCATTTTAATTGTTTCGGTTTTTTCGTATCCGCTGCAATTATAAAGCGTCGGAATTTTTAATTCTTTTCCCTTTATTTTTTTCAGCGCCTGCGCTATATGGATGGAATAATGGGTCGGAGTTACAAAATTTATGTTATGCGCGCCGTCGGACTGGAGCCGAAGCATTATTTCAATAAATTTCTGTTCCGTTATTTTTTTGCCGTTTCCAAGGTGTGATATAGGATAGTTCTGGCAAAAAATACATCTCAGGCTGCAGTGCGTAAAGAAAATGGTGCCGGACCCTTTTGTTCCGGAAACCGGAGGCTCTTCTCCGAAATGAAGATTCCAGGAAGAAATTTCAATATCCTTTCCGGCGCCGCAGCGGCCTTTTCCGGAAATTCTGTCCGCTCCGCATGAAAGCGGACAAAGATTGCATTGTTTTAAATTTATCGTATTCACAGATAACATTATGATATACAAGGAAATTTAGAGTTTCAAGGCAGACTGAGGCTGAAGCATAAAAAAACCCCCAAAAAAACTTGACAAAAGGGGTGTTTTTTGTATATATATTTAGTAAGTGGTGCAAAGTGGTGCAAAGTGGGGTTAAATAATTGAAAGACTTAATAGGCCAGTATCGTCACAAATTAGATAAAAAAAGGCGTATTTTTATACCTTCCGGCTATCGTATATCAAAAAAGTGGATTTTAACGGCCGGGCTGGAGAAGTGCCTGTGGCTTTTTCCCCGTGCGGAATGGGATTCCGTTAAAGACAAAATAAAAAAGCTTCCTCTCACCAAAAAAGACGCAAGAAGTTTTCTAAGAGTATTCCTTTCCAGGGCCGGCAGTGTTGATATGGACGGTCAGGGGCGCATATTAATTCCCGGTCATTTATGCGATTTTTCAGGATTGAAAAACGACTGCTGTCTTATAGGCATGCTTGACAGAGTTGAAATATGGGACAGTGCTAACTGGGATAAGTATTCACGTTCCTCGGAGGAAACATATTCCCAGGCAGCGGAAAAAATTGTTGACGTAGATTTATGATTTTTAGGCGGCGCTAAATTGTCTCCGGAGATTTTTCACAGCCCCGTGATGCTTCCGGAAACGGTTTCAGTGTTAAATCCGTCACCCGGAAAAATAATTATTGACGGTACTGTGGGAGAGGGCGGACATGCTGTAAGTCTGGCCGGGAAAGTAAAGCCCGGCGGTATTTTAATAGGGATAGACAGGGATGCGGAGAACCTGAAAATAGCCGAAAACAGGCTTAAGAAAGCGGGAGCCGCCTTTAAACTTTTTAACGGTACTTATTCCGATATGGAAGGATTTTTGCAGGAGGAGGGACATAAGGAGGCGGACGGTGTGTTGCTTGACCTGGGTTTTTCAATGAGACAGATAAAAAAAGCTGCGCGGGGATTTAGTTTTAGTGAAAACTTGCCTTTGGACATGCGTTACGATCCATCAAAAGGACAATCTGCCGAAAGCTGGCTCAGGCAGGCTGATGTTTCTGAGATAAAGGATGTGCTGAAAAAATATGGTCAGGAAGAGGAAAGCCCGCGTGTAGCCCGCTGCCTAAAAAAATTGGCGGAAACTGATAAAAAAATCACAGCTTCTAAAGCGGCTGAAGCAATAGCCTCCGCCAAAAGAAAAAAGAAAAAGCGTATTAACCCGGCAACAAAAACCTTCCAGGCTATAAGAATTTATATAAATTCTGAGCTGGAAGAACTCAAAAAAGGACTCATCGCCGCCGCTTCGTGCATCAAGACCGGAGGAAGGCTGGCTGTTTTAACATATCATTCGCTGGAGGATAAAATAGTTAAGGATTTTCTGTACAGGTTCTCCGGAAAATGCGAATGCCCTCCGGGTATGCCCGTTTGCGGGTGCGGGGCTTTGTCGCGTCGTCCGTTTCTTAAAATTATTCCCGAGTCAGGATCGGTTCCCTCTGAAAAAGAAAAAAGCGAAAACCCGGCAAGCCGCAGCGCCCGTATGAGGGCTGCCGAGGTAGTGCTGAAATGATAACAAAAAGAGGACTTTTTATATATATAGCCGTTTCTGCCGCATTGATATTCTTTACCTGGCAGGGAGTTACAATATTCACCCTCGGATACAGGGTGGAGGACATGGCGGAAAAGCTGAGATATGAGGAAATAAGGCGCCAGCAGCTTATGTACGACTATGGACTTATTTCAAGCCATTATGAAATAGACCGACTGGCTTCAGAGCAATTGAAAATGAAAGTCCCCTCCCATAGAGATGTCAATACAGTAAATGTATGCAGAGAAAAGCTTTACGCTGACGAAGCGCCGAGACGCATACCGTTAGTATCTTACATAAAAGAAGTAATTCTTACGTCAAGCGCGGAGGCAAGGCAATGAATATAAAAGTTCGCGTCGGGATGCTTCTGATTTTTATTATGGCGGTTTTTGCAGTAATAGCCGTTCGCCTTTTTTATATTCAGGTCATACAGCATGGCGAATATTCACGCCGCGCCCGCCGGTTTTATACGGTTGTTGAGCAGCATGTTACCCCTTCCCGTGGAAGAATACTGGACCGCAACGGTATAGTGCTGGCAGAGAACAGGCATACTTATTCTGTGGGAATCAACCCTGTGCGTACCGGTGTCAGCCCGGAACTGCTTGCAGTTCTTTCAAATTCTCTTGGCAGATCCCGTACGGAGATGAGGTCACTTATCATGTCAGGAACGGGCTTCAGGTGGATAGTCCGGCATGCGGAACCCGCTGATATAGAACCGCTTTACGCTTTCAGGGAAGAAGGGATCGTTCTGGTCAGAGAAAATCACCGCATATATCCTCAGGCTCCGCTGGCATCAGACATAATCGGGATAGTAGGAACAGACAACCAGGGGCTCGGAGGTTTTGAACATAGCTTTGAAAACTATCTCAGGGGAATCCCTAAAAAAAGAACAATGATAAGGGACGCCAGGGGAAGATCCGTTTCCCTTGATATAGAAGAAAGCTCATCATCAAGAGATAATGCGGAAATTTATCTGACACTGGATGCCGGCCTTCAGTACATAGCGGAAAGAGAAATAAAAAAAGGACTTGAAAGGGTAAGGGCCAGTGGAGCAATGGTAGTTATACAGGAGCCGGGCAGCGGAAAAATACTGGCAATGGCAAGTTATCCTGCGTATGACAACAGTATGGGTATTCCTGAAAATTCCGACATACTGAAAATAAAGCCCGTTACAAATATTTTTGAGCCCGGTTCAACTTTCAAGATATTCACTGCCGCCGGCGCGCTTCAGGAGGGTTTAGTTGAAGTAGATGAACAGTTTGATTGTGAAGGCGGGACATATACCGTGGGCGGATTTCCTATAAGGGATTTTGAGCCTCACGATTTTTTAAGCTTCAGGGAAGTTATGCGTTATTCTTCAAATATAGGCATAGCAAAAACTGCTGAGCGGATGGGAGAAAACCTTTTATATAAATACGCGAGAAACTTCGGATTCGGCAATTTTACCGGTATAAGACTCCCCGGAGAACCGCGCGGAATACTGCGTAAACCTGACAGGTGGTCGGGAACCAGCCTTTCGAGGATATCTTTCGGACAGGAGGTAGGAGTGACGGCAGTACAGCTGGCCTGCGCTATTTCATCTGTAGCCAACGGAGGGATTCTCAGAGAACCTCAGATAGTGGAAAAAATAAGTATTTCAGGCAATGTGCGGAAATACGAATCGCTTGCTATTAGAAGGGTAATAAGTGAGGATACTGCCCGTAATATCAACGATATGCTTGTGGATACGGTCCGCTACGGTTCAGGGGTCAGCGCTTCGGTAAGGGGTTATCCTGTTGCGGGAAAAACAGGTACTGCCCAAAAATTTGACCCGGAAACATTCAACTATGCAAAAGATAAATATATAGCGCTGTTCGGCGGATACATCCCCGCAGACGACCCCAAACTGACCATAGTCGTTATATTTGAAGAGCCGGAAGGCCCGTTCCGCTGGGGAAGCTATGTGGCAGCGCCGGTTTTTTCAAATATAGCCCGCGCTGCTGTCAGTTATCTTGACATTAAGCCCTCGATACCTTCGGAACTTGCATTAAGATGAAACTGAAGGATATTTTTAAATATTATAAGCCGCTTAGTTTCGCAGGCAGTACTGATTTGGATATAACAGGTTTTTCCGTTGATTCAAGACTGGTAAAAAAGGGGAACGTTTTTTTTGCATTAAGGGGTTCCCGGACTGACGGTATGCTTCACTTTAAAGAAGCGGCTGAAAAGGGAGCGGCAGCGGTTGTTAGCGATAAAAAAAACGCCAAGCAAAACAAAAACATTGCTAAAAGCGGCCTGGCCGCCATACAAGTCAGTGACACAGAGCGGGCCCTCAGCAGGTGGTCGGCTTCCTTTTACGATTTTCCTTCAAAAAAAATGGATGTAACCGGAGTAACCGGAACAAACGGGAAAACCACTGTCAGCTGGCTGATATATGAAATACTTAAAGCAGAGTCAAAGGCAGGTCTTATAGGTACTCTCGGATACAGATTCGCTGACACAAAAGGAAATTTTTCAATGACTACCCCCCGCGCTCACGAGCTTCAATCTACTTTTGCGCGTATGCTTGAAGCCGGGGTAGAAAACACGGTAATGGAAGTGTCTTCACACGGACTTAAAATGAAAAGAGTTGAAGACATGGAGTTTAATTGCGCTATTTTTACAAATCTTACAAGGGATCACCTCGATTTTCACAAAACTTTCGAGGAATATTTCAATGCGAAGATGCTTCTTTTCGGGCTTTTGCGGCCGCCGCGCAGGGCTATTGTAAATATTGACGATAAATACGGCTGCCGGATTCCCGATATGCTGGATTTTAAGCCGGTTACATACGGAATAAATCGGCAGGCTGATTACATGGCTGTGCCGGGGGCAATGGATCTTTCGGGAACATCTTTTACCTTCACCGGTCCCGGAGGACTTAAAAAAGAAATAAAGGTAAACCTGGTTGGCAGGTTTAACATATATAACTGTATGGCCGCTATGGCCTGGGCAATTGAAAAAGGAGGAGATATGGAAACAGTATGTAAAGTTGTGTCGGAAGCGTCTCCGGTTCCGGGGCGTCTGGAAATTATCAGTAAGGAAGGATGCGATGACAGGGTGGTGGTTATAGATTACG
>PWMP01000184.1 GCA_003558145.1 Elusimicrobiota bacterium | reverse complement strand
GTCTTATTATATTTCTCATCTGAAGCCCCAGGGTATCCCTTGGGTAGTCTTCAATGTAGGAATTAATAATATTTAGCGCCCGCTCATTCCTTCCCTGATCATGAGCCCTGGCTGCATTTGACATTCTGCTGACAGAAAGCGCCTTTGCCGGAATAAGAAGAAGAATAAAAACCGGTATGATTAATATTTTAATCTTTTTTAAATTTATCCAAAAGGTCTTCAAGGTATTCTTTTTCCCGTTTTTCAAGTTCATCCTTTCTTTTCTCAAATTCCTGCTGTAATTTTTCCCTGTAAAGTTTCATCTGTTTTTCTTTTTTACTTATTTCTTCTTCCCAAATTTTTTTCTGCTTTTCTATTACCTGCTCTGTTTCCTCTTTTATTTTTTCTTTTGCCGATTCAACAGCCTTTTTAATTTCAGTTTCTTTTTCTATTTCAAAATCTCTTTTTAATCTTTCTATTTCCTCTCCGTGTTTCTTCTTCAAGCGCTGTACTTCTTCATCGTTTTCTTCTTGGAGGCGCTGTATTTTTTCACTGCTGTCTTTTCTGAGAAGAACAAGGTTCCCTTCAAGCTTTTTGCTTTTTTCTTTTAGTTCATCTCTTTCTTTTTTTATGGAATTGTATTCCATATCCCACTTTCTCACTTTATCTCCGAGAGCGCTTTCAACCTCTCTCAAGGTACTGTCTTTGGCGGCAAGATCTACTTCATGTTTACTTTTGTTTTCCTGAACTTTATGTTTCAGGGCTCGGTTTTCCTTAAGCAGGTTTCTTTTTTCATCAATAAATTTTTTCTTTTCTTTTTTCCATTCTTGTTCCATTTCCCGTAAATTTTTCAATAATTCTACTTTTGAATCTTTTTTCATCATTTCAATTGTCCCCCAATATCATTTTTTCAAATTCATCTTCAGATAAAATCTTTACTCCCAGTTTCTGAGCCTGTTTAAACTTTGAACCGGGAGAACTGCCGGCAACAAGATAATCCGTACGGGGACCAACTGAAGACGAGGCTTTTCCGCCCTTTTTTTCAACAGCGAACTGCGCGTCTTTTCTGCTGTAGCGTTCAAGAGAACCGGTAAAAACAAAGGTCTTTTCTTTCAAGTCTTCGGAACCCGGAGAATAAACGGGCTTTACTCCCTTTTCAAGAAGTTTGTTTAATACCTGCCTGTTTTGATCTCCGGAAAAAAAATTTACAATATTTTCAGCCGCAACTGGGCCTATTTCATCAATAGACTCCAATTCTTCCCTGCCGGCAGAAGAAAGAATGAGTATGTCTTTGTATTCATCAGCCAGTATGGAGGCGATATGCCGGCCGACCTGCCTTATTCCCAGGGCCCATATAAAATTGTCCAGGCGGCAGTTTTTGCTTTTATCTATCCCGGAAAGCAGGTTTAACGCCTTTTTCTCTGCAAAAAGATCGAGTTTCAAAAGAGATTCCTTATCAAGCGAATATATATCGGATATTTTTTTTACCAGTCCGCTGTCAACCAATTGGCCGGCTGCTTTTTCACCCAACCCTTCTATATCCATTGCGCCGGGAGAAGAATAATGCACCAGGTGCTGTTTTAACTGTGCCGGACAGGATATATTAACACATCTGAGGTAAACTCCTTCGGGATCCTTTTTAATAAGTCCACTGCAGGAAGGACATTTCTCCGGCGGAGTAATTTTTTCTCCCGAGGAAGATTTTTTAATTACTCCAAGTATTTTAGGGATTACATCGCCGCCTCTCTCAATTTCTACTTTATCTCCAATGCCGGCACTTATTTTCCGCGCAAAATCAAAATTATGAAGAGTTGCCCTGGAAATAGTGACACCGCCGACTTCAACCGGCTCCAACTCGGCTACCGGAGTTATAGCTCCTGTCCGCCCCACACTGAACATAACATTTATTATGGTAGTAATTTCTTTTTTTGCCTTATATTTATACGCTATTGCCCACCTTGGACTTCGCGAAGTTGAACCCAGCTGCTGCTGTTCGGCAAACGAGTTGACTTTTATAACTGCTCCGTCCGTTTCATAATCTTTACTATCCCTGGATGCCTGCAGCTTTTCAAAAACTTCAAAAACTTCTTCAATGCGGCGGCGTTTTTCATACTTTTTATCAACAGGCAATCCCCATTTTTCCAGTGTTTCAAGTAAACCCTGCTGTGTTGAAGGTTTTTTACTGCCTTCCCAAGCCCCGGCGGCATAGAAAAAAGCGTTCATGCGGCGGCGGGCTACTTTTAAAGGATCCAGCAGTTTGAGAGCTCCCGCACAGGTGTTTCGGGGATTTGCAAAAGTGTTTTTGCCCTCTTTTTTTCTGAGACTGTTTATTCTTTTTAACTCCGTTTTAGTTATAAACATCTCGCCTCTTATTTCTACAATATCCGGCGGTTCATGACTATTAAGTTTAAGTGGTATAACTTTTTGAGTTTTTATATTTTCGGTAATATTATCTCCGGACCAGCCGTCTCCGCGGCTGGCAGCAAGGGTAAACACGCCTTTTTCATAAGTTAAGGAAACTCCTACGCCGTCAATTTTTTCGTCAACAATATAACCTTCTTGAAAGGAAATCTTCTTAGCCGAGCTTTCTGCCCAGCGCAAAATATCTTCCTGCGAAAACGCGTTATCCAGAGAAAGCATAGGCACCCTGTGGCTTACAGTCCGGAAGCCGTCAAGGGGGCTGTCTCCGATGCGTTTTGTAGGAGAGGAAGGTGAATCATATTCAGGATGTTTTTTTTCAAGTTCCTTAAGTTTCCGGTAAAGGCGATCATATTCGGCATCGCTTATGACCGGGCTGGCCTTTACATAATACAGGTAGTCATGTTTTCTTATTTCTTCTCTGAGTTTCTCTATTTTTTTAAGTGCGGTTTCACTCATTTACCTTATCCGGTTTAACCTCTTCCTGCTGCAGGGAAGCAGCATCCAGGATGCCATTTACAAACCTGTGAGAACTTCCGGTAGAGTATTTTTTTGCCAGTTCAACTGCCTCATTTATGGATACAACCTTGGGAATGCTCTCTTCAAAATATATCTCATAGAGAGCCATTCTCATTATGGATTTATCAACTGCAGCTATACGCTCGGGTGACCAGTTTTTAGCATGTTTTTCAATAATCGAATCAATTAAGTCTATATTTTTAACGGTTCCCGATACCAGTTTTTCCGCAAATTCATTTTCCCTGCCGCCGTATTCATCTCCGACGATTTCCCAGGCTTTTGAAAAACCAGTTTTTCCTACCTCAAAAGTATACAGAACTCTAAGTGCCAGTTCTCTCGATTTGCGCCTTATTCCCATTTATTTTATCTTAAGATACAAATCTGACATTTCCAGAACGGTGCGTGCGGCTTCTTCTCCCTTATTTCCGCCTTTTCCGCCTGAGCGCTCAAGTGCCTGCTCCAGTGTGTCAGCGGTAATTATGCCAAAGCTTACCGGTACCTGCTTAGTTATGCCCTGCTGGGCTATCGTTCTTGCCGATTGAGAAGCCACAAATTCAAAATGAGGGGTCTCCCCCCTTATAACAGCACCCAGGCACACTATCATATCAAAGCTGCTGTCCGGAATCTTTTCAACAATTGCGGATATTTCCCAGCTTCCCGGCACCTCATATACAGTTACATTGTTTTCTGAAAGACCGTTCCTTTCAAGTTCCGAAAGAGCTCCTTCAAGAAGGCGTGAGGAAACCTGTTCGTTACGTCTTGACATTACTATTGCCGCCCTTTTTCCGGAACCACTAAGCTTTCCTTTTACAATATCCATATTTTTTCTCCTTTTTTTAATCTTCGTACTGTCAAAAACTTCTCTTTAAATAACCTCAATTTTATTTTTTTCTTAGTCAATAATTTAATTTATGTTACCTGCTTTTACCGTGCTCCCCCCATTTTGATGCAATT
>PWMP01000113.1 GCA_003558145.1 Elusimicrobiota bacterium | reverse complement strand
CTATGGCAGCCATAGGAAGCACCGTTACGGATTGCCTTGAGGCTGCCGTAAAACTTCAAGAAAACGGCATAAATTCTGAAGTTATAAATATGAGGTTTGCCAAGCCGCTTGACAGCGAACTCCTTCTTAAGAGCACCCGCAAGACGGGAAAAATCATTACAGTAGAAGAAAACACTATTGAAGGTGGTGCGGGAAGCCGGGTTAGGAATATAATGCCTGACGGGGTAAAAGTGCGCAGCATAGCCCTGAAAGATGAATTTGTTACATACGGCTCTCCGGAGAAGCTAAGAAAAAGATATTTCCTGGACGCGGAAGGAATATATAAGAAAGCTCTCTCCTTTGCCGTAGAAAAATGAAAAAAACCTCTTACGCCTCGAGAGGAGCCCTTAAACTTCAGAACTTTATAAAAATGTCGGGGTTTAGCCCGGAAGGAAAATTGGTCCTGGATGGCGGCTCCTCTCACGGGGGTTTTACCCAGGTCCTGCTGCTTGCCGGGGCAAAAAAGGTTTATGCAGTCGATGTCGGAAAGGGGCTACTGGACTGGCGTCTGAGAAAGATGGACAGTGTACAGGTCATGGAAGGCCGGAACCTGAGAGATATGAACAAAAAAGATTTTGATCCTCTTCCGGAGGCGGCCACGGTGGATGTGTCTTTTATATCACTTAAAAAAATTCTGCCGGTTATTTTTAATATTGTACGAATGGAAGTAGTTGCGCTTGTAAAACCGCAGTTTGAAGCTACTTACAGCGAGGCATCCAGGGGAGAGGGGGTTATAAGGGACACAGAAATTCATGAAAGAGTTATTGAAGAAATAAAAAACGAGGTAAAAGATGAAAGATGGGCTTGCGTAGGAACTTATCCAAGCCTTGTAGAAGGAAGGAAAGGAAACAGAGAATATTTTATTTATTATGAAAAAGTATCAGGCAGATAAAATAGAGATTAAATGGCAGAAAAAGTGGCAGGAAGACAATACCTTTGCGGTTTCAAACAAGGTAAAGGAGACAGATAAATATTACCTGCTGGAAATGTTTCCGTATCCTTCGGGCCGGCTGCATATGGGCCATGTAAGAAATTATGTTATCGGAGATACTCTCGCCAGGTTTCTGCGCCGCTGTGGAAAAAAGCTTCTTTACCCTATGGGGTACGATGCAATGGGTCTGCCTGCTGAAAATGCTGC
Organism: Elusimicrobiota bacterium; assembly: GCA_003558145.1. Classification (GTDB taxonomy): domain Bacteria; phylum CG03; class SLGR01; order SLGR01; family PWQF01; genus PWMP01. The sequence continues at coordinate 2,708 of PWMP01000113.1, read as the reverse complement.
CATAGAGGGAAAAAGCAACCCTTCCGCATGGACGCAGCGTTGCATTGAAGAAATGAAGGCCCAGCAGAAACGCCTTGGACTCAGTTACGACTGGGGCAGAATGATAAATACATCTTCAAGCGAATATTACGGCTGGAACCAGTGGATATTCCTTAAGTTTCTTGAAAAAGGACTGGCGTATAGAAAAAAAGCAGCAATAAACTACTGTCCGGGCTGCAGGACTACCCTGGCCAACGAACAGGTTGAAGGAGGAAAGTGCTGGCGCTGTTCATCGGAAGCTGAACTTAAAATAAAAAAACAGTGGTATTTTAAAATAACCTCTTATGCCCAGAAACTGCTTGATGACCTGAATCAGCTTGGCGGCTGGCCGAAAGCGGTAAAAACACAGCAGAAAAACTGGATTGGGCGTAGCCCGGGAGCATTAATTAAGTTTAAAATAGAAGGAAGTGATCGCTATATAGATGTATTTACGACAAGGCCGGATACTATTTTTGGAGCTACCTTCATACTTATAGCGTCGCGTCATCCGGATATTATGGATCTGGCGCAGGGAGAGAAAGATAAAATAAAGAAATTTATTGATTCGACAGCCAGTGAAGGCGGCGAACGTTCCTGTGATAAGGAAAAAAGAGGCATATACCTGGGAATAGATGCAATAAATCCTCTGACTTCCGAAAAGATTCCGGTTTATTCTGCTAACTTTGTTTTTATGGAGTACGGCACAGGCTGTATTATGTGCGTTCCGGCGCATGATCAAAGAGATTTTGAATTTGCACAGAAATACGGTATACCCGTAAAAGAAGTAATAAAACCCTGCTCAGGCGGAGCAGAGGCTGATGGGGCTTATGAAGGGGAAGGGGTTCTTGTTAATTCCGGAAAATATGACGGAATTAAATCTAGCCAGGCGAGGAAAATAATTACGGAATACCTGAAAAAATCCGGCGTCGGCGAATTTTCAATTCAGTATAAAATTAGAGACTGGCTTATTTCCCGCCAAAGATATTGGGGAACCCCGATTCCCGTAATTTATTGTGAAGACTGCGGAACAGTCCCGGTTAAATACAGTGATCTGCCGGTAGAATTGCCGACTGACGTGGAATTTAGCGGTAGCGGAAATCCTCTTGAAACCAGCAGGACATTCAAAAAGGCGCCGTGCCCCCGGTGCGGAAAAGAAGGGATAAGAGAAACGGATACAATGGATACTTTTGTTGATTCTTCCTGGTATTTTTTAAGGTACATAAACCCTGACCTTAAAGATGTTCCTTTTAAACCTTCGGATGCTGACAGGTGGCTTCCTGTGGATCAGTATATAGGCGGTATAGAACATGCTGTCCTCCACCTTTTGTATGCCCGGTTTTTTACCAAAGCGTTAAAAGATCTGGGTATGACCAGCATTTCCGAGCCCTTTAAAAATCTTCTCTGCCAGGGTATGGTTCTTAAAGACGGCATAAAAATGAGCAAGTCGCTTGGAAATGTTGTTGACCCGCAGGAAATTATTGAAAGGTACGGTGCGGATACCGCAAGAATTTTTGTTCTTTTTGCCTCTCCCCCCCAAAAGGACCTGGAATGGTCCGATGAAGGAGTAAGGGGAGCAAGCAGATTCCTTCAGCGCTTGTGGAATATGGCTGCTGAAGAACCTGAAGTACCGGACACCGGTGAACCGGAAGGCAGTTTTCTTAATATGCTGCATACAAAGATAAAAGAGGTTACTTTTGATATAAAAGAAAATTTTCAGTTTAATACAGCCATAGCGCGTATAATGGAACTGGTCAACGAAACTGCTTCTCTGAAGCCGGGTAGTTCCGCGCGTCAGCAGGCGCTTAAAGCTGCCGTTCAGCTTCTTGAGCCTTTTGCACCCCATATATCAGAAGAAATGTGGGAAATGATGGGCGGTGCCGGTCCGCTTTCGGCTCAACCCTGGCCTGAATATTCGGATGAGATTATAAGCCGTACGGCGGGTAAGCTTGAAATACCGGTTACTATAAACGGCAAGCTGAGGGCCAAAATAAAAATAAACCCCGGCCAAGCACCGGAAAAAGTCCTTAAATTTGCAAAAGAAGACGAAACAGTGCTAAAATATATAAAAGGTGGAAAACTTGTTAAAGAGATATACGTGCCGGATAAAATAATTAACCTGGTGGTCAAAAAAACAAATTCCGGCGATGATAATAAGGAGAAGAATAAATGAAAAATAGACTCCTGTTGCTTACAGCTTTGGCGGTTGTTGTCGGCGGCTGTTCCATGTATGAACCGCTAGAAATAGTTCCGGATCATATAAGGACAATATATATTCATCCGTTTGAAAATAAAACTCAACAGATACGCCTTTCCGAAGAAGTTACCAGAGAAGTTGTAAATGAGTTTATAAGAGACGGAAGATTTTCAATATCCGACAGGGATACAGCTGATTCAATCCTTAGCGGGACAATAGTTGAGTATAGAAATATTCCAATCTCCTTTGATGAGAATTTTATAGCGGAAGAATATTCCCTGTCTATAATCGTAAACCTGTCTTTTACAGATTCTGTTGAACAGCTAACCCTCTGGCGTGAAGAATGGGATGAGCTAAAAGGCGGTCTGGAGGCCAGGGTTCGCTATTATGTGGGTACCCAAAGGGCTTTTACTGAAACCGAAGACGATGCTCGTGAACGCCTTCTTGAGGAACTTGCCGACGCTATAGTCCGCCGTACCGTTTACGGCTGGAGATG
>PWMP01000159.1 GCA_003558145.1 Elusimicrobiota bacterium | reverse complement strand
ATTCTTTTTATCAAACGCCTGAGATGTCTTGTTGATAGTGAGAGCTCTTCGGCTGCTTCTTTTTGTTTTAACCTATGTTCTATTACTTTGTGAATCACTTTTAACGTCTTAATTTCCTTCTTGCTCATTCTGATAATGTCCTTTTGCATAAATCACACCTCCTTTGCCATACATGATAGCAAAAGAGGCAAAACCGGACATTTCTACTTTGCCTTGACAGAACCTCAGGCCTTTTCACCCGCTTTACATTTTTTATAATTCTTGTTAGAATGCCGTATCTAAAAAATAAAAAGAGATTAAGGAGATATATAATCATGATAAAAGAAACCGAAGTGGCTAAATTCAGAGCCCTCAGATTCAGCTCCGCTGACAGAGATATTTCAGAACTTGTCGCCCCCCCTTACGACGTATTTGACTACGGCGACGAATTAGACAGTAAACTAAGAAGCAATCCGCACAATATAGTCCATATACTTAAGCCTGAGGGCGAAGGCATAAGCAAATATAAAAATTCAGCTGACATCCTGGAGCGTTTCATTTCGGAAAAAGTCCTGATGCAGGAGAAAAAAGAAAGTTTTTACGTGCTTCACGAGGAGGGACAAAAACATACTCGCACCGGACTGATGGCAATAGTCAGAATAGACCCTGATTACAACAGGATAAAGGAACATGAAAGAACTAAAAAGACACCGCTTGAAGACCGCATAAACCTGCTTCATGCCACCGGAACAAATACCGGACCTGTATTTGCTGTAGCACCCGACAGAGACGAAAAATTTATAAAAGCCCTGCGGGAGGATTTTAAACAGGAAAACCTGCTTTACGATTTCCGCTGCTCTTATTCCGGGGCTAAAACCTGTCTTTACAAGACTGAAAACAATATTTTTTCGGAAATTTTAAGGGATTCTGTCCTTTATATAGCGGATGGACATCACAGGTACAAAACAGCTATACATTACGCCAGGGAAATGCAGGAAAAATATCCTGATAAAGACGAAAAATTCAATTACGTTATGATGTACATTGTACCATGCAACAACCTGACTATACATCCTACGCACCGCATGATAGGAAATGTTACGCGTGACCAGGCAAAGGAAATACTGGAAAAAATCCGGGAGAATTTCGGGCTGGAAAAAAGAAAAAATATTTGTATTCCTGATTCCGGCAGCCTTGGGGTTTATTTTGACAACTCATATTATACCTTCAGCAGTATCCTAAAAGGACAACCGGATACTCTTTTTCTTGATGAAAAGATTTTTAAACCCTTTATGCCTTCCGAGATGAAGCTTGATTATTTAAGCGGCGATATGGATATTCTCGAAGACCTGAAAGGAAAAGTAGACAACGGAAAATTTCAAATGGCTTTTGTAATGGCTCCGATGAGTTTTGAAGGAGTTAAAAAAGAAGCAGATAAAAGAGAAATGCTTCCCCCTAAATCCACTTTCTTTTACCCTAAAGTCCCGTCCGGACTGCTTATGTACCGGGCTCGGTTATAACGCTCAGAGAACCCTTAAAAAACTTCTCTACCACCCTGTCAAGTTCATTTCGGCTTATCTTTCTTAAAATTTCATTATACTTTTCTTCAAAATCAAAGCCGAAAGAATATATTTCGTTAAGAGCGTAGTTTTTTAATCTTGAAGAAGGAGACTGAAGAGTCAGCGGTTTAATTGTAAGCAGCTGATTTTTTGCTCTTTCTATTTCAGTACTGCTGTAAGTTCCTTTTCTGATTTTTTCCAGTATTTTTTTCATTTCCGAAAAAGTTTCGTCCAGGCCGGAAGGATTTGTAGCGGCATATATCATAAATACTCCTGACTTCATAAAATTTATGCTGCTGCCGCCGGCAGAGTAAACAAGTTCTTTTTCCCTTAGGCGGTTATGAAGCCAGCCACCGGGATATCCGGCTCCGGAAACAATTGCATCCATTATCTCGAGAGCAGCCCGGCTCTTTACATCATAAGCCGAAGCCGTAGGAATTCCTGTAAATATGTGAGCAAGCTCTTCCTTTTTTGTCTTATATCTTTTAACTTTATCATCTCTGCATATTATGAAATTTTCCGGGCAATCCGGCAGTTCGCCCGCAGATAAGGCATTACTGCAGAAATCCGATGCGGACTGTATCAGTTCGTCCCTTTTAAAATCTCCGGATACGGCAATTATTGTATTTCCGGCGCCGGAAAATCGGCTGTGAACGCGACGGAGAAATTCGGCATCCAGGGATTTAACGGAATCCGGGGTTCCGTAAATACTACCCGAATAACACAGTTCCGGCGGAAAAATATGCTTTTTAAAGTGCAGGTAAGCTTCGGCAGCAGGACTGTTTTTCTCCTGGGCTATTGCCTGCAAAATAAACTCCCTCTCTTTTTTAATCTCACTGCTGTCGAATGAAGGCCGGTAAAGAATTTCTGATAGAAGCTTCATTACAAATGAAAGGTCTTCCTTCAGTGAAAATGCGCTAAGGTGAAATGTGTTATAGCCGGAAGACGAACTGAATCCGGCTCCCCTGTTTTCAAACTCTTCCGCAAGCTGTGTTCTTGTATAATTTTTGCTTCCCCGCGAAAGCATTGAAGATAAAAAATAAAAAAGCCCCGGACGTTTAAACGCACTGTCGTAAGTAAGGCCGCCTTTAAGAAAAACTTCATAGTTTACAACCGAAATCCCGGGGATTTCTTCAAAAACAAGGCAAGCGCCCCCGGGAAGTTCTATGCGTTCAGCTTTTACGGAGTTTTCCTTTTTTATTTTAGGTTTCCGGCTGTTTTTGCTTTCTGAAGGCAGCAGAAGGGTTCTGGCAAAAGATGAAAGATGCAAATATTTTTCCGCGGCCATGCGTACCTGCTCCGCACATAGTGACCTCAGCCCTTCTATGTAAGTGTCAGTAAAATCCGCGCAGCCGGTAGAAAGAGCGTCTGCGCCTGACCTGGCCGTAATTCCGCTAACCGAAGTCTTTGCCATAAGATTGGAAGAAATGGCTTTTTTCTTTGCTTTTTCAAGTTCGTTTTCGCTGATGCCGTTTTTCTGAATATCAAGTATAACTTCCAGTACGGCTCGCTCCGCCCGCGCTGTATCGACATCCTTGAGGCGGGCATAAATTGTAAATTCACCTTTTCCGTAATCAGGAGTATGGGAATAGGAGCTTATGCTGTTTACCAGCTGTTTTTCTTCTTTTACAACCAGTTCAAGGCGGGAGTTTCTGCCGCCTGAAAGTATTTCGCTTAAAAGATCCAGGGCAAAAAGATCCTGGTGAGCAAGCGGCACAGTCAGCCAGGAAAGGTTTATGTAACTGCCTTCTATATCCCTGTATGCCGTCCTCTGTCTTATGGAAGACAAAGGCGGTTCCTCCGGCAGGGCCGGCAGAAAGAAGGCCCCTTTGCCATAGCCGGAAAAAACTTCCTCTATCATTTTAACGGCCTCCCCCGATTTGAACGGGCCGCCGACCGCTACAAGAGAATTCCCGGGTATGTACATCCTTTTATAATACTTAAGAAGGTCTTCGTAACTTAGAAGTTTGAAGTTTTCGGTTCTGCCTATTACCGGATATCTTGCCGGATGCAGCCTGTAAAGATTTTCTGACGCGAGCCGGTACAGACAGTCCGAAGGAGACTGAAGGGATTGTTCTATTTCCCTGAGTATAACTCCTTTTTCTCTTTTAAAAGCCGAACGGGTGATGCGGTTTTCAAACACCATTTCAGCCAGAAGTTCAAGGGCGTCCCGAAAATGTTCGGGAACAGTAGTGATATGATATGCCGTGTGGTCTTTGCAGGTATAGGCGTTAAAGGCGTTACCGAAATCTTCTATAAGCATCCTCACTTTTTTCTTTGATTTTTTCAGGGTGGGCCCTTCGGCTGCGACATGCTCGGTGAAATGCGATATACCGGAACCGTAAAACTCACCCTCGTAAACACTTCCCGCCCTTACGT
>PWMP01000015.1 GCA_003558145.1 Elusimicrobiota bacterium | reverse complement strand
ATAGTGGTCCGCCTGCGTGAAGAAGACAGGAGCAGCATAATGCAGGTTGAGAACCTTCCGGTTCTTTCCTCCGCCGGTCAGGTAATACCTCTTAAAAGCGTAGCGGATATATATCCCTCCGCCGGCCCGGTATCCATTAGCAGGTACAACCAGCGCCGGAGAACTACAGTAAGTGCGGACTACTTCGGCCGGGATCTTGCGGGAATTAGCAGACAAATTGAAGATACAATAAACGATGAAATCATTCTTCCTGAAGGTTTTTCCGTAAGAATGGGGGGGGATGTACAGCAGCAGCGCGAGTCTTTCTTTTGGCTTGCCCTTGCGCTGCTTGGAGCTATTGTACTTGTTTATATGGTAATGGCGTCCCAGTTTGAATCGCTGCTTGATCCTTTTATAGTTCTTTTCACCATTCCAATGTCTTTTATAGGCGTGATCTGGATGCTCTTCTTCACCGGGACAAGCCTGTCTATAATTTCAATTATTGGGATAATAATGTTGACGGGAATAGTTGTGAACAACAGTATTGTTCTGGTTGATTATATAAATCTTCTTAGAGCCCGCGGGCTTGCCCTGAATGAAGCCGTAGCTGCCGCCGGCCGCAAAAGACTCAGACCGGTGCTTATGACTGCACTTACAACAATACTTGCAATGACTCCTATGGCGTTAGGGCTGGGTGAAGGAGCGGAATTGAGCTATCCGATAGCCCGCTCACTTATAGGAGGCCTAATAGCTGCAACTTTCCTGACTCTCCTTGTTATCCCGGTTATATATACAATATTTGAATCCCGCATAAAAAGGAAGGAGGAAACGCTGTGAAAGCTTTGATTATGATATATAACGCAGCCATAGAGAGTATGGTTTTAAAATGTATGAAGGAATGCGAATTGAAATACTATACCAAATTCCCCGGTATTCACGGCGCCGGCAAAAGTGCCGGCCCCCGCCTGGATACTCACGTATGGCCCGGCGTAAACAATGCGCTGCTAGTTGTCACGGAAGATGAAAAGATACCTGCAATGCTTGAAAAAATTAAAAACTTAAAAGAAAAATATCCCGAAGAAGGAGTAAAAGCATTTGTTTTTCCTGTAGAACAAGTTCTATGAAATTCGCAATTGCTTTACTACTCTGCTTTTTAATATCATCACAATCAGCGGTACTTCCGGGTTCTGAAAAAAAATCCTCCGCCTTTGTACCGCCGGACGGCAAAGTCTTATTAATAATAGGCCAGGATAACCAGACCATACGGGATTACATGGATTCCTTCGGTAAAATTCCCGCCGGCTTCATGACCTATACCAACATTCACTACGCAGAGGGATTATGTTCTCCGGCTACGGATTACGGATCCGGTATTCACCACGCGCAGGAACTGATTAACGAGTATCCCGGCACTGTTTTGCAAATAGGGGTATATATGGTTGACATCCTTAAAGATATATACGAAGGCGGGTATGATGAAAAAGTTGTCAGCTTCGCGGACTGGCTGAATGAAATAGAAGCGCCTGTTTATCTTCGTATAGGATATGAGTTTGACGGTCCCCATAACCGCTATGATCCGGAAGAATATAAAAAGGCCTACCATTATATAGTAGACAAATTCAGAGACTGCGGTGTCAGTAACGTTGCCTACGTCTGGCATACCCATGCCCATAATGCTGACTCACCCATTGAAAAGTGGTTCCCCGGAAGTGATTATGTTGATTGGGTTGGTATCTCATATTTCAGACAGCACCACAGCCATATAATACCTTCAATAGAGTTCGCTGAAAAAAAAGGTAAACCTGTAATGGCTGCTGAAGTTACACCTCAGGGTTTTGGAACTGATGTACACGAAGGCCGGCGCGTCTGGTATGCCTGGCACCGGCGTTTCTTTGATTTTGTGGAAGAATACGGCATAAAAGCCGTAAGCTACATAAACAGTAACTGGGAGGCTCAGCCTATGTGGCAGGGGCAGGGATGGGGAGACGCCCGGGTTCAGGCGGACGATTATATAAAAGCAAGATGGACAGAAGAAATAGAAAGAGACATCTATCTGCAATTTTCTGAAAAACTTTTCGAAAAACTTGGTTACATTCCGGTTTTATTTGAATAAAATAATATAAAAAAAAGACTTACCCTAAGACAAAATAATTTAAAAGATAAACAAAATTATCTATTGACACCATCCACATAAGCTTATATTATAAAAATAGATAAATTGTTTTTAAAAATTATAAATATAGTTAAAAAAGATTAAATTTATAGGAATAATAAAAATTCAAAGAATTGATTTTACTAATAACCAGTTTCAATTCAAGGGAGGTGTACTTGTTTTAAATTTGATTAAAGATTGATTAAAGATTAACATGTTATAGTAAGGGTTATTTAAGGAAGAGAAAATAGAAAGGAAAAAGGAGGTAAGGAAAGATGAAGCGAAAACTTGTAACGGTGTTGCTGGTATTAGGCGTGGTTCTGCTTATACCGAAGTTCGCCGCGGCCACTACAAGGGTTGATATTGACACCCACACGGCTTCGGCTGACCTGTCTGGTTGGGAAACGGTAATAGATTGGGAAATTACCCTGCATAATATTACCGATGACGCCCAAGTATCGTCCATCACTTGGACAGGCATAACCTATGGTGATAGCTGGGAAGCGGCCAGGCAGTATGCGGCTCTTAATATCACTGCAACCTATGTTAGCTGGGGTTTGCAGGTCTATACTGACAACCAGGGCGCGGGCGCTGATCCTGCGTATACGGGAGATGACAGTCCGGCCGGGTTAATAGGAGTTTCCAATGCTGATACTAAATTGAATATGAGTTGGAACATACTTGCAAATACAACCGATTATGCAGAGTTGAATTTTGAAGTGGCTCCCATTGAAGATGGTCTTGGCTGGGGCTGGAAGTGGATGAAAGACAAGAGCGCCGATGATTTCATCTCTGGTGAATATTACATAACCGTATGGAACCAGGACGGTATCCTGTGGGGTGAGGAATCGGGAGAAAGAGGTCCTGAACCTTCGCCTAACTATATGTATTTAGGCGCGAATTTCACCGGAGCATCGGCCCAGGAGTACAAAACCAACCGCTTGATGCTTGAATTTTATACTGATTAATCCGGACTGAAAGAAAGTACAAGTTAGGGAGAGTTTCCCGGGGAAAGGCAGCTAATGCCTTTTCTCCGGGCAGTTCTCTCTGGTTATGTGAAACTAAAATAATAGTGAATACTTATACACAGTATGCGTGTCCTTTAAAGAGCGGATATGTATCCGCAAATGAGCAGGAATGTGCATCATGAAGAAAAAAAACATCCTTCTTAAAATCCTGTCCGGCACTCTGCTCTGCCTTTTTATCTTTACAGGCACATCCGTGGCTCTTACATTTAATGTATATAATGACGCCGGTATAAGCGGTGATGATATAAGTACATGGGAAGGTAGTGGGGCTAGCTTCAATGCCGACTATGAGGATGCAACTGCCCCTGAGGGAACTAAAAGCTTTGAAACTGTATCGGGAAACTGGGCCGGCTGGGGAGTGGCCCATGAGCCCACCCCTGTTGATTTATCTGCATATGATGAAGGAGAATTAAAATTCTGGATAAAAGCCGAAAGCAACGTAACGATTGAGATAAAAGTTGAAGATCACGCCGGCGGTCAAGAACCCGTAAATATATCAGCAACGACCTCCTGGCAGGAAATGACTATTCCCATTTCGACCTTCACACTTGGCGGTGTTGATACTTCCAATATCAAAATGCCCTTTGCGGCAACAATAGGGGTTGCTGAAACATTTTACATTGATGATGTTAGATGGATGGCGGATGTGGAACTTCAGCTTGACTCAATAGAGGTCTTTCCTTCCAGCGCAACGGTGCCTTCGGGGCTGCCGAGAAGATTCATAGCAAAGGGTTATACCGAAGAAAGTATGGAGATGTCCATTAACCCCGATTGGTCAACAACGGGTGGTATCGGCACTGTTTCACCTTCTCCCGGAAGCTATACAATCTTTACCGCTACTGATATCGCTTCAGGCCAGGTTGTTGCTTCTT
>PWMP01000227.1 GCA_003558145.1 Elusimicrobiota bacterium | reverse complement strand
CGCTGAAACTTTTTTTTGCCCGGGAACCCCTGCTGTCGTTTTTGTCATAGGGCAGATAAGGGTCGTAATAAGCAAGGGTCCTTATTACCGTTGAACTGGCGCTTTTAGGTATCCTGAAGTAACAGTAGCGGTTTTTGTTTGATACGGCGCTTCTCTTAAGTACCCAGCTAAGACGTACGCGCCTGTCAATGTCTCTGGAAAGAGGATGATGTTTTTGCATGGCCCGCCTTATTCGTTTATTAAGCTTCATAGGAAGTTGTCAGCGAACTGATACTGAAGCGTTGTCATAAAAAACCGCTCCTTCCCACAGGTTTTCTTCTTTCTCTTCAGTAATAATAAGGAAGCGTCCGTAGGAAACCCCCTGCGGGGCGGATGCTGTGCCGGATAAATTTATCCAAACGTCATAAACTCCGCCGCCAGAAAGAGAATCTACTTCAATTTTACTTCCTATCATTTCATCCTCGTAGTTGAACCATTCTACACAAAGAACAAGAGAGGAATACCCGTTCATCGGCTCCTGCGCGCTGTCCAGCGCCTGCAGGCTGAGATTATATGTCTGTCCTGGCAGGGCGCTGAAATCCTGGAACATTCCCGTACCCGCTTCCCACCTTTTTATCATATAGCTGCCTTTGTAGGCAAAGGGGTCGCCGTTGCCGCTTTCGGACCACCAACCGCCTCCCCAGAATACCCAGTCGTCAAATTCTACTGCTTCGGGATCCATATAAGAGGCATGTCCGGTTCCGTGCTCAAAATAGGGGTTTTTAAGCAGTTGATCCCGCTCAAAATCAATTCCGAAAGGCTGTGTATATGTCCGGCCGCTCTTGTTTTCAAGCACTGCCCTGACAAATCTGCCGTTCACCTCTTTAACGTCAATTGAGGGGCCCTGGTGAATTATATCAGTCCCGTCGTCATACCAGTATATTACATCATAACCGGAAGCAGACAGGGTTATATTCGTTTCATCTACAAAAATACTTTTTAAAGAGGGGGCAAGCGCATCTCCGCTGCCGCCGGGCTCATAGGAGAAAGTTAAGGCTCCTGATTTGAAGTTTTCTCTAAGTTTTTCTTCTGTCAGCTCCAGAAGGAAATGTGTGTTATAATTTCTGAACAGATGCTCGGTCGTATGCATATCGTCGTTTGAAAACCCCCATACAAGATCATCGTATTCTCTTTCCCTGTTTACGGCGTCCCAAAAAGCCCTGTCTCCGGGGTACCTGTCTCCCTGGTTGTAAACTTCTATACCGAATATTGTCTCTCTGTAGGAATCAAAGAAGACGTTGTACCAGGACAGGGGGTAATCGTATCTTCCGGGATGAAAAAACATTCCCAGGCCGCCGCTGTCCTCTATATCCAGGAAGTAGATATTTTCGTCTATCGAGGGATTGAACATATAACCTAAGTCATTAAAGTAAGACCCCGTGTGATGGTACTCGCTTAATTCGTTTGCCCTTACAGCCAGGACTCCGGCTTGACCCAGGCCGGGGAAAAAAGCGCTTGTCTGTATCCCGTCGCGGGTATTAATTACGGAAGCTTCTTTTTCAATCCAATCAGTCCAGGGCCAGGTGCTTTCCGGCTGCATATTGCCCCAATTGCCGCCCGGCCCGCACACATCATGGTCAGCAAAAGCCAGTACGGCGTAGTTTTTACCGGAATAAAGATTAACAACCCCTCCGGGATCAAGTACCCCGTCACTTTCAGAAGTATGGGTGTGCAGGTTGGATTTATAGGCATTAAAAGACTCAAAATCCACTGCTCCATAGGGGTTTTTTATCCGTATCCCCCCGTCAGCGCCTGCAGGTAGGCCTAAAAAAGACGCTGTAATAATAAAACATATAAATTTTTTCATTTAATCAGTTGTCTTTCCGGCGGAGGAATTCCATGAGAGATTTTTTGTTTTCCCCGGGAGTAGTGGCAGGACGCCCCAGGTCAGCGCGGGCGCCTTTTTTGACCCTGACTTCCAGAAAACAGGGGCCTTCTTGGGCGCCAAGAATGGTTTTGAGGGTTTTTTTAAGGGATTTTTCAGTATCTGACATAAAAGCGCGGGCGTAGCCGCAGCCCAGCGCAGCGGACACAAAATCAATATCAAAACCGCAGGTCGGCTGGCCGCCTACTGAATCATGGGCGCCGTTATTTATAACTATGTGAATAAAGTTATCCTGGCCGCGTGCAGCGTTTACAGCCATAGAGCCCATATGCATTATTGCCGAACCGTCGCCGTCCAGGCATATAACTTTTTTATTTGTGTTAAGTGATATTCCAAGGGCTATCTGGGACGTATGCCCCATTGAGCCTACAGTGAGAAAATCATTTTTATGCCCCTGGCTGCTTCTCCGGCGGTATTCGTAAACCTCGCGGGATGTTTTTCCTGTGGTTGAAACTATTACTTCATCACCCGAAAGCTGAGAAAGCATTATCTCTATTGCTTCTTCGCGCATCATCGGATATGCGGACTGCGCTTTAGCGAAGGGTTTATAGGGAGCGAAAGAACCCGGAGGCACCACTAAGGCCGCGGGGGCGCTTTTTTCTCGCGCCCTGTTTATTATTCTTTCAGCGGCGGCTGAGGCAGCATCCGTATCGGGCTTGAGTATTTCATAAGGAATTTCCATTGCCTCCAGAAGGGCGTTTTGCACCCTGCCCTGTTTTACGTGCTGGGGTTCGTCTTTTACGCCCGGCATTCCTCTCCAGCCTATCAGCATAACCAGGGGTATGGAGTAAACCTGGCTGTCAGCAAGGGAAAGAAGCGGATTAACAGAGTTTCCCACCCCAGAATTTTGCATATAGATGAGAGGGATTTTTTCCGTGGCCAGGTGATAACCGCAGCCCAGCGCGACGGCATTTCCCTCGTTGGCGGCTATTATATGCCTGTCGCAGCTCACGTTTTCGCTTATATAGGCGCAGAAGTCCTTAAGCAGGGAGTCGGGCACCCCTGTAAAAAAATCAATTCCGGCAGCGGTAAAGCTTCCGAAAAATTTTGAACAGTCTATTTTGGATTCAGTCACAGCGGCCGAAGAGGAGGCTTATTCCGTCTCGCACTTTTTTTCTTTTCCTATGCATTCGGGTATGAGTGATATGATTTTACTTATGGGCATCAGGTTTTCCCTTGCTTCATAGGCCCTTCCCGCTTCAAGTATTTTTTTGGCGGTATCAACCATGGCCGGATACGCGCTGCGGAGAAGCTGGTTAGCGTATATCACAATATTTACCCCGGCGGCTGCAAGCTCGGCCTCGTAAACGCTATCGTAGGTACTGGGAACAGCAACCAGGGGAACTTTTCTGGTAAATTTTTCGTAGTGTTTGCAGAACTCCAGGATTTCATCGGGTATCTTTTCTTTTGAGTGTATCATTATGCCGTCAGCGCCAGCGTCAATGTAGGCCCGGGCGCGCTTTACAGCATCTTCCATTCCGGTCTTGAGTATAAGGCTTTCTATTCTGGCTATTATCATAAAATCGCCTGTTACGAGAGCCTGTTTTCCCACTTTTATTTTTTCACAGAACATCTCAACGGGCGCCTGCTGCTGCTGGACATCTGTTCCGAAAAGAGAGTTTTTCTTCAGGCCCATTTTGTCTTCAATAATCACTGCCGATACGCCAAGACGCTCCAGGGTTCTTACCGTAAATACGAAATGCTCGCTCTGGCCGCCTGTATCGCCGTCAAATATTATCGGTTTAGTAGTAACTTCGGCAAGGTCGTTAATGTTGTTAAGGCGCTGGGATATGTCAACGGCTTCTATATCCGGCTTACCCTTTGCCGTGGAATCGGTCAGGCTGCTTGCCCACATACCGTCAAATTCCCTGGTTACACCGTTAACCTTTACCCTTGTGTTTTCGACGATAAGGCCGGTAAGGCCGTTGTGGGCTTCTATTATGCGCACTATATCTTTTGACTTTATAAGACGCCTGAGACGCTTCAGGCGTATTTCGGGAGTCGTACCTACTTCCTTGACCGCGCGGTTAAGCATAGTGGAAGAAATGCCTTTTGTGTAGGGGACTTCAACAAGCTTGCCTCCCCATTTTTTAAGGGTATCTATGACCTG
>PWMP01000182.1 GCA_003558145.1 Elusimicrobiota bacterium | reverse complement strand
CAGCCACATCCCTTCAGGCTTTCTTGCGTAATTTAACTCAAAATGATCAATTCCCCAGCTTATCTGCAGCTTTCTTATAAAATCATTATCCAGGGGTAGTATAGTGTGGTTATAGGGTAAAGCCATCGCTCCGCCGGCAGCCCTGTCGGCGTCAACTATTTTCTTATACAGATCAATATAGTTTTCTGCCATCCAATTGGAAAGGGTTGGCCCTATGTTGTGGGAAATAAGCCGGTAATTGTTGACCTCGTCATTTTCCATGGAAACCCGGGCGTTGGGCATATAGCACTCGTTTAAAATACGCTGGTTCCAGTTGTCTGCGGGGGCGGCATCCGGCTGTTTCTCAATGATACCCGTCCATGGATTCTTCCGTGGGGGCTGATAAAAATGTCCGTGAATTATTAAATGTCTTTCCATGGCTTGAAATAAATATTATATAAAACCTAAATTATTGTCAACAGCATCTTGTTTTTTTTATTTTTTTTATCATAATTGTCTTGGACCTGATTAATTTGGACTTAAAAAAGGGAATTGTTATTTCAGGATAAAGAGCAGAAAACAAAAAACTCCGTAAGGAAAAGAGGCTTTATAGCCGGGAGGCTGAAAAAATGGCAAAGAAAACAACTGCTGCAGCAGCAAAAAAGGGAGAAAAGTCCCAGGCCGGTAAAAAAAGAACATCAAAAAGGAAACCATCCGCACGGAAAACCGGTGTAACAGAAAATGATATCCGCAGAGAGGCTTATTTTAACTTCCTCGGGCGCGGCGGCGCAGACGGCTTTCATGAAGAAGACTGGTACCGGGCGGAGAAAAAATTTAAACCGGGACATCAGAGGAAGGCAAAGAAAAAAACCTGATTTTCCCCCTGCTGGAGGCCCTGCGCCTTTAGGCCTAAAGAACCATTCCTGCAACAAAAATGCAGTTTAGGTTTCTCTTGTCCTTAATTTGAATTGGCCGCCGGTTTTTTTTAGAATTGGCTTGTGACGTATAGAAAGTTAAAGAAAGGACTCTGTTATGGCTAACTGGATAGAAGAAAATACACCTCAGCTTAAAGATAAGAAAACTCTTTATTTAAGTATGGAAATGCTTTTCCCGGAAATGACCGAGGAGGGCCGTTCCGCCAATTTTAAAGGCGGGTTGGGCATTCTTGCGGGTGACACCATGGAAGGCTTATATAATACAGGCTTTGATGTGACTGCGGTGGTGCCCCTCTACTCTCACCGGTGGATACAGAAAATTAAAGACAACCGCCAGCATATTGAAACCGCACGGGTCGACTATAATACCGAACCGGTCGAAGAGGAGAAGGACAGCCAGGGCCGGCCGGTAATACTTGATATCCGGTTCGAAAAAAAGAATTACGCCGTTAAGGTTTACAGTATCCTCAGAGGGAACGTCAAGGTATACCTTCTGCATAACCGGGAAGTATTCGACATTCTCTATACCGGTGACAGGAAGAAGCGGCTAAGGCAGGAGGTGGTTATAGGAAAGGCCGTCCCGAAACTTATCTCCGCTCTTAATTTAAATATAGATTTTATTCACCTAAACGAAGCCCACACCGTCACTGCCGCCTGCTATATTAAACAGATAGAAAAATATAAAAGTATTCCAATACTCTTTACCACCCATACGCCGGTCCCGGCCGGAATGGAAAAGTACGACCAGCAATGGTTCAGAAAAATGGATCTGCCCCGGGAGTATGAAGCTCTTTTCAACGAGGAGGGAGTAATTGACTTTACCCTTGCCGCCTTGAAAATATCGTCGCTTACAAACGGGGTCTCAAAGGAGCACGGGGAGGTCACAAAAAACATGTTTTTAACCTTCCGGGATAAAATATGCGGCATAACAAACGGCTCCTCGCTTTTCTGGCAGGCCGAAGAGCTCAGAAACCCCGATAATGTTAATCCCCAAACCCTCTGGGATGTACATATGGAGCTGAAGAAAAGAGCTCTCGAAGATGCTTCTGAAAGGATAAAGGACCACCTGGGAATGGATATTGGTTTTGATATAAATAAACCGGCTGTAGGGTTATTCAGAAGGCTGGCAGGCTATAAACAGCAGTTTCCCATGCTCAGGGATATAATAGGAGCCCTTTGCGCCGGGCGAGGCGAAAAAGTTGATACCCCCTTTGGAAGGCTTGACGGGCTGGGCCTGCAGGTATTTGTAGCCGGAATTGCCCACCCCGACGACAAAGAAAGACAAGAGTGGCTGCACCATTTTGTCAACTGGACAAGGGATGAAAACTTGCGGGGAAAATTTGCTTTTCTTCCCGGATACGGTCAGCAGCTTCTTCTCAACGGGGCAAGGGGATACGATATTTGGGTAAGCTGTCCTTTAAAAAATATGGAAGCCTGCGGAACTTCCGATCAGCGCTCTGCCCTTAACGGCAATATAAATATTTCAACTCTGACCGGGGGAGCAAGGGAATACTTAAAAGAGTTTGACCCCCGGACCGGGGAGGGCTCCGGTTTCTTTATAGACCCCTACGACCCCAGGACCCTTTACCGGAAGCTGGAGACGGTCTCAAATTTCTACTACGAATGTATCGAAGGAAAAAATGATTTATATAAGAAACTTATGTATAACTCATATAAGGCCGGCATGAAGATGACCATAGAAAGGATGGCGGAAGAATACGCCTCAGATTTCTACCTCAAAGCCCTTGAAAAAACCTGCTGAAAAAATCCGGCCCGTCGATTTTATATTCGGCCTCCATTTTCACCAGCCGGTGGGCAACTTTGACTGGATACTGGAAAATGCATACCGGGACGCCTACCTGCCTCTTATAGAGTTATTTAAAGAGTATGGCTCTATTAAACTTAACCTCCATATATCCTCCCCTCTTTTAGAGTTTTTCAACTCCCGCCATCCTGATTTTGTAGCTTCCATCCGGGAAGAAGTTCAAAAAGGAAGAATAGAAATGCTCTCCGGGGGCTTTTACGAGCCCCTTCTTACAGCTACTCCGATAGATGACATTCATGGCCAGCTGGATAAAACAAAAAAACACCTGGAGAAATATTTCAATGCCCGGCCCCGGGGAATATGGCTTACCGAGCGGGTATGGGAACCCCATATCCCCTCTCTTCTTGAGGGAACGGGAGTGGAATATCTTGCCGTAGACGACACTCACTTTATACAGGCGGGCTTCCCGCCGGAAGAACTTACAGGCTACTATATGACTGAAGACGCCGGCAACAAGCTGGGTATTTTTATCATTAACAAGACCCTAAGGTATTACATACCCTTCAAACCCGTTGAGAAGGTAATTGATAAGTTTCGTCAGTTTTCCCATAAATATGAAACCCCCCTTCTGTGCATGGTTGACGACGGGGAAAAGTTCGGTGTATGGCCGGAGACAAAGAAATGGGTTCACGACAAGGGTTGGCTTAAAAAATTCTTCAGGGCGCTGGATGAAAACTCCTCGTGGATCAGGACCAGGACCCTCTCTGAATATTATGACGACAATAAACCCGCAGGCAGGGCATACCTTCCCGCCTGCCAGTATTACGAAATGCTCCAGTGGGCAATGCCAACCGAAGGCGCTCTGAAGGTAGAGGCTATAAAGGAGAAGTTAAAAAAAGAAAATCTTTTAGAGCAAACCGACCCCTATATAACCGGCGGTATTTGGAAAAACTATTTTGCCAAGTACCCGGAATCAAACTATGCCCATAAGAAAATGGTCCGCCTCTCAGATCAGCTTCAGAAGAATAAAGATTCTCTTACCCGGCAGGGACTGCTTCAAGAAGCCCGGGAAAACCTCTACAAGTCACAGTGCAACTGTTCCTACTGGCACGGGGTATTCGGAGGAATATACCTGCCCCACCTGAGACATTCTGTCCATTGCCATCTTAACCGGCTGCAGAAAATCCTTGATACCGCAGCTCACCGGGACTCTTTTCTGGAATATTCTCTGGAAGACATTGACTGTGACAAGGATAAGGAGCTTTTAATAAATACCGACTCTCTCTTTTTATGTGTCTCTCCTTCCAAGGGAGGAATGATTGAAGATATATCGGATAAAATGACTTCTGTCAACCACCTCGACACCCT
>PWMP01000085.1 GCA_003558145.1 Elusimicrobiota bacterium | reverse complement strand
TATGCTAAACTTAAATATCGCTTAATTTATCCTGTTTCTTATCAAAGATCTTTTTCTATCTAATCGCAGTTTCTTCTGTTTATTCCTTTTTCATTTTTTCATGTCTTTTTTGACAGTATCTAAACTTGTCCACTATGTAATCTATTATCTCCACGGCGGTTCTGCGGGAATCCAGATTGTCTATACACAGGTAGTTGTGTTTTTTTGAAAGCTCCAAGATGTAGTCTTGTATGCTGCGGATAGATTCAAAATTGTCTATGTATTTCTGGGCACCGCGTTCTTCGCTTGCCAGTCCCCTTATATAAAATCGTTTTTTATGCTCTTTTTCACTTTCAATGTATATAAAAACCTCGGCTAAGTTTGCTTTTTTAAAGTCTGAAGGCTTAATAATGCCAGGCAGGACGTGAACACCGTTAATTATCACTGACATTTTTTCCTTTACGCTTCTTTTAATAATACTTTTTATGCCGGCGTTTACGCGCAGGGCCTGCTCTCTGAAGGCAACGGTTGCCTGGTCTTTTCCTTCCTCCAGCGGCATCCACAGCTTTTTTCCCGCCAGATAGGATGAAGTATGGATCACGGGAAGTACTTCCCTGGAAAAAAAAGCTCTCATTACTTCTCTCAGCACGTCCGTTGTTATGACATTTACAATATCAAGGCGGTGCGCCAACTCAACCGCAACAGTGTTTTTGCCAGACCCGGTGGAGCCGCCGAGCATTAGGATAAGAGGCTTTTTGATATTCATAAATTTACGGAACTTTACGTATCTTTCAGCGGTTATTTTGCCCAGCTCTTTTTTTATCTTTTCGTAAGCAACCTGTCTTAAATCGGAACGCGTAATCAGAGAAACTTTCTTTTCCTGCAGTTCCTGGCCCAGTTTGCGGGCTATGGCATTAGCCCTGTGAAACTCCACCCCTATGCTTTCGAGAGAATTGGCAAGCACAAATGGAGTGTAGGGCTGCCTGAAATCAGCGCTGACAACCTGTGTATTATCATTCTTTAGCATTTAAAATCTTTAGCCTCCCCATTTTTCTTTTAACTCCCCTGTTATTTCTTCCTTCTGCTGCGGTGATATATTTTTTTCAGTTTCAATGGACGGTGCTTTCTTTTTATGCGGGAAAAGTCGAATGATAAAATCATCAAGCGGCATGTAGTTTCCTCCGGCGGCCGAAACTTTTTTCCTTAAGGGTTTGTCATCCGTCACCGCCATCATTTCCGCAGGCCTTTTTGACTGAAGGACTTCCCTTACAATATAGTCATCGGCTTCGGCTCCCTTGGTATAAATGACTTTTACTTTTTTTTCGGGCGGAGACGACACTCCGGGCTGCCCGTCAAAAAAAACCGTTATCCTATTTTTAAAAGAACCCTGGGGACGGTTTTTTTCTATAGCTTTTATCAGGCGACTGCGGGCGTCTCTTATTGAATCCGGGAAACGGTCCGGCTTTGACTGTATCAGGTTATATCCGTCAATTAAGTAGTGTAAAGACACTCCTCAGTACCTTCTCATTTCCTCGGGAACATACCAGTGTATGAAATTATGCCCTATTCCGGACTTGGCCAGCTCTATATTATGAAAGCGGTTATGTATTACTACCCTGGAATCGGCAAAATAGAGGAAAAGGTAAGGCTGGTCGGTGTGAAGGTGTTCGTGAACAAGCCGGTATATCTCCCTGCGCCTGCCTGTATCGAAAATTCTTCTTCCTTCTTCAAGGAGGCGGTCTACCTGCTTGTTTACGTACCCGGTGAAGTTATACTGGTGCTCGCCCATCTGGGATGAATGCCACAGGCTGTACTGGTCCGGGTCCACTGACAGAGACCACCCCAGGACTATGGCGTCAAAGCGGCGGGGGTTAACATACTGGTGTATGAAAGAACTCCATTCCTGTATGCGCACTCTTACATCCATACCTATGCCCCTGAGATGCTGCTGTATAATTTCAGCGCTAAGGCGCCTCATAACATTACCCTCGTTTGTCATCAGGGTAAAAGAGAACTGCCGGCCGTTTTTTTCAAGAAGCCCGCTCTTGGGGTTTATCTGCCATCCGGCTTCATTCAAAAGACTGAGGGCTTTTTCGGGGTCATACCCGTGATCTTCAACCGTCGGATCGTAAGCCCACGAAACCGGAGGGTAAGGTCCCGTGGCCGGAGTACCGAGGCCGCTCAGGGCTGCCTCTATTATTTCGTCCTTGTTTACCGCGTAACTTATGGCCTGCCTGACTCTCCTGTCGGAAAAAAGCTCGTTATCAAGATTATAGCCTATATATGTGAATGAAAATGAAGGATATTTGAATCTGTGAAACCGGCTTAGGAATTCTTCTTTTTCCGATTCCCTTACCCATTGTTCGGGCGTAGGGCTCATCCAGTCAACAGTTCCTCTTAAAAGCTCCATAAACTGAACTGAAACATCCGGTACTACCCTGTATATGACCCTTCCTATGCCGGGGCGGCCTTCATAATAATTTGGGTTTGCTTCCAGGATAATCCTGTCATCGGTCCTCCAGTCCCGGAAAATATATGGCCCGGTCCCTACGGGATTTCTGTTATGCGGGTTTTCGTTAATGTCCGTTCCTTCGTAAAGATGGCGGGGAATGATATTCATTCCCCAGCTCTGCAGGGCCGGAGAAAAAGGCTCATCGTACCTTACTATTACTGTGTAATCATCAGGAGCATAAATTTCCTCAACTAATTCAAAGCGTGACGAATGCGGAGTACGGGTATGCCGGTCTATGAGTTTTTCGTAAGTAAATAAAACGTCCGCGGATGTAAATTTTTCACCGTCGTGCCAGTAAACGTTATCCCTTAGATAAAAAGTCAGCTGCAGCCCGTCTTCGGATATCTCCCAGCTCTTTGCCAGGTCCCCGGTAAGATGAAGGTCCTTGTCGTACTTTACAAGGCCGTTAAAGACAAGATTATTTATATCGGAAGAGGCGCTATCGGAAGAAAGAAGCGGATTAAGATAGGTAGCATCGCCTATTGAAGCCCAGATTATGGCATCACCATCTACTGACGGCTGCCTTTCGCTGCAGGACGCAAGAGCTAAAACAAACAAAATAATTAACAGGTTTATTTTTTTCATACTTCTGCGGGTCTATTAACGGGAATACTTTACCCGCCTAAAACTTTAATAAGGATTTTTTTAGGCCTCTGCCCGTCAAACTCCCCGTAAAATATTTGTTCCCAAGGCCCGAAATCAAGCTTGCCTCCGGTAACAGCGACAACCACTTCACGTCCCATTACCGTTCTTTTCAGGTGGGCATGGGCATTGTTTTCCATAGTCAGGTTATGTTTGTAGCGGTCCACGTCATAGGGGGCAAGCCCTTCAAGCCACTTTAGAAAATCCTCCTTGAGGCCGGACTCTTCGTCGTTTATAAAAACGGACGCCGTTATGTGCATAGCGTTAACAAGAACCATCCCTTCCTTTATGCCGGATTTTTCAACTTCTTCGGCAACAGTACGGGTTATGTTTATAAACTCCATTTTTTTGTCCGTTTTAAAAGTGTGATAGGACGTACGTGATTTCATTTTTTAACCTCCGCTTTTTTAAAAAGAAGAAAAAGATACTGCATTTTTTGAGCAAATTTTTCCGTATCCGTTTTTTCAAGACTGTGTTCAAAAAGATAGTAAGATACTTTTTTCAGTTTTTTTGAAAATATTTTTTTAAGCGCTCCGGCAGCGGCGGGATAGTTAGAACCCAGGTAGCCTGCTATTATTCTTATAGTCGGGAAGGCATAGTCCCGGTAAATCCGTCTTCCTATGGCAAGAGTGGGAAGTACCCGGGGAGTTACGTCCTCCTGTTTGCACAGTTCAAAGCCTGCGGCAGATAATTCTGCCAGGAATTTGTCCCGGACACGGCAGGTGGAATAAAATTTATCACCCCCGCTTTTTCTGAAATAGTCGCTTATGAGCAGGCTGCCGCCGTCTTTGAGTATTTCGTATGCCCGGGCCGCCATTTTTGCCGTATCCATATACTGGGAACTTTCAGACATTAAAATAAGGTCGTACATACGGTTAAGCGGAAACTCTTCAAATTTTAACTGTTTGAGCTCAACCTTGTTT
>PWMP01000153.1 GCA_003558145.1 Elusimicrobiota bacterium | reverse complement strand
CGCCGCCGAAGACATCAATACTCTCTACGGTCCGGGAACAGGTTTCTCGCGGCAGCTGAGAATAGAAATAGAGGACTTTCGCAAGCGGCACAGGGATATACTTGATGATACGGACAGCTTTTCGGAATCACTTATGGGTATGCTTGAAAAAAGTTACGATACATCCCTTCTTCTTGATGAACGCAACTTCAGTGGAGCCTCAATGGAAATAGAAAAACTGGGAGAATTAATGGACAGCGGACTTGAATTTCTGCAGTCCGTAATGGAAAACATGGAAGAAAACCCTTATTTTGACATCTCGGTGATGGAAGAATTTTACGGTATAGAAGACAGGCTTTCCCGTCTTTCTGAAAAAGATATTCCCCAACTCTCCGAAATGGCTGCGCAGCAGCAGGAAGATTCAGCGCAAAAATCCTGGCAAATAGCGGAAGAACTGGGAAAACTTGCGTCCCTGGCAGAGCATGCTTTATCCAGACAGCGTATGAGCGACGTACTTTCAGCCGCCGAAGACACACTTGCCACGACCGGAACCCTCAGCGATATGCTGGAGGGAGACCCGGCACCTGAAGATATTATGGAGGCTCTAAATAAACTTCATGAATTAATGAACAGCCTTATGGAAGCACTTGTGGAATATCCTGACAGGCTACCCGATGAATTCATTCACGAAGAAAGCATGCAGAATATTGATTTTGAAGAAGCGGGCAAACAGTTTTCGGATATTTACCAGGCCATAAGGGACGGAGATTATGACCGGGCGCGTCAGTTGCTGGAACAGTTTACCGAATCGCTTCAAAATATGCTTAATGCAATGCACGGCGCGGCCGGCAGTTCATACACTGATGAACTGGAAGACCTGAACCTGCGCCTTCTGGCTCTTGCCGAGGAGATTCAGAGAGTTGCCGAAAAGCAGGAAAAACTAATTGAACAAACAGAATTATCCGCCGAAAAACTCAGGGAACTGCGTGACGAATACGACAGAAAAAAGCTCAAGGAACTTGCAGAAAGTTTTCGTGTACTGGTATCTACCGTAGACATACGTTTTCCCGAAATTGAAAGAGAATTCAGCCAGGGTTACCTCTATCGTACTGAAGAGTTTTTTAACGATAGACTTGAAATTATTGAAGAGGAATGGAAAAAAGACAAGATACGCGAGTTTATTTCTCTCATAAAAGATATTCCTCCGGATGAAAAATTTATAACCGCTGAAAAAGAGGAGAAATTCCGGCAGCAGAAAATTGAGCAGGAAGAAATAAAAGAGATTACTGAAAATATAAAACTGGGATTTGAAACTCTGTCTCACCAAACGGCAATGATGGATATGACCATTATTGAAAATCTTGACGGCGCAGTGACGTATATGGAACTGGCTGAGGAAGAGCTTGCTAAACCTGCGGCACAGGACGCCCTGCAGTATGAAAGAATCGCATATTCATATTTGCTGGACTCTCTCTCCGGGTCGCAGCAGCTTTCCGAAAAACTTATGTCCCTGCCCGGCAGTATGGACGCTTCCCGCCCGTCCGGTTTCCAGAGAATGCCTTACGGCGAAGCGGGAGCAAGGGGATTCAGGGATGGGTACGTTGAAATACCGGCGCCGGGAGAAGACCTTACGGGAGAAGAATTCAGAAGGCGTCTGGCGGAAGCCTTGAAACAGGAAATTCCCGCACAGTACCGAAACCTTATTGAGGAATATTTCAGAACCTTAAGCGAATAAAACTTTAGCATTTTACTTAATGTATGCTTAATTGGTATAATTTAAAGATGATAAAAACTATTGTACTGTCATTGGCTTTTTTATGCGCGGCAAATATATCTTATGCCGGTTCTTGTGCTCACCATGAAGCGGTGTCGCTTATCCGCTCGTGGCAGCTCCGGCAAGCAAGGGAGCTTGCAGAAGAAGAGAAAATTGACTGTCCCGCAGTTATGGGACTGCTGGAATTTTACAGCGGGAACTATTCTCTGGCTCATTCTTACCTTGAGAGCGGCGGCCTACTTTCCGGGCAGGTAAATGAAGAAATGTTTTCGATTATTGAAAATACTTACCGGGTCACGCAAAATTTTGAAGAAATGGAAACCGAAAGGGTAATAATACGCTATTCAGGTAAAGATAAAATTGTTGCGTTATACCTTAATGACATAATGGAAAGAGCCGTGAAATCTCTTGAAGAACGCCTTAACTGGCAAATAACCGATAAACTCATAATTGAAATATATCCTGACAGGCAAAGTTTTATGACTGCATCCACTCTCACGGAAGAGCATATAAAAGTTTCCGGTGCAGTAGGGATATGTAAATTTAACCGTATGATGATCGTATCTCCGCGTGTCCTCCAATTCGGCTACAGGTGGCCTGATACTGCTGTCCATGAGCTGGTTCATCTCTTTGTGGGCAGAATATCAGCCAACAGCGGAATCCCTCTGTGGCTCAACGAAGGTTTCGCCACTAATCTTGAAGAAATATGGAGAAAGGATATCAGCCCCCTGAAGGCCTACGAAATTAATCATCTTGCAGAGGGGATTCAAAGCAGAGAGTGGGTTGAACTTGATAAAATGAAATACGGGATGCCTACCCTTGACTCACGCGCTGAGGTGGCGCTGGCTTTCGCTCAGGTGAAATCAATGACGCGAACCCTGGCCGAAATCTACGGATGGGACAAACTTGCATCCTATCTTTATAAAACAAGAAGCACAAACAGGGCATTTGAAGAAAGTTTCGGATTAAGCGAAAACGAATTTAAGGAGATATGGAAGGAAGAACTGGAAAAATCCGGGATCAAGCCTCTTGCCGGGGCGGCAGACCCGGTATTTTCGTTCGCCGATGATCCGGTCAGCGCCGTGGCGCAATGGGTTTCAGAAACCGCAGTAAGGCAGCTAAGCAACGCAGACCGACTGGCTGACAGGGGCAGGCACGACCTGGCAGTGAGAATATACTCGGATGCTCTCCGCAACGCCCCCGGCAATTCCGTTATTCTCCACAGAATGGGAAGAAGCTACGCAGAACTTGGTGATTATGAACATGCCCTGGAATCTTTTATAAAGGCCGTTGAACGCAATCCTTCATATCCTCCTCCCTATATTCACGCCGCACGCATATATATGCAAAAACGGAACTGGGAAGCCGCAAAAGATATGCTCAGGGAGTATATATACAGAATTCCGTTTAACCCCGAGGCAAGGGCTATGCTTCAGCAAGCAGCACTGCAGAGCGGTGATGACTATACGGCACGGATTGAAAGCAGGATTATTAAAATTCTAAATGAAAATTAAACATATAAGAATCAGCACTAAAAAACTAAGCTCGCCTTTTGAGAAAATCAAAGAAGTAGAGGTCGTTGAAGATGAGTCAACTGCAGATCATATAATTATTGAAGCCCGCACCGAAAGAGATTTCAGGCGCCTTGATTTGAACTCTTTGATAAATAACAGCCTTCTTTGGTGGACCGGGAGGGGCAGCCCGCCCCGGGATATATCAGATCATATGAAAGTTGTCTTTGCGCGCAATGCCGGTCAGGTCGTTTACTATCTTTCCGGAAAGAACAAAAAAAAACCCATTCCTGCCGTAAATCCCCTTACGGGCCTGCCCGGTAATAAAGCCGTATTTAATGAACTTCGGGAAACAGCAAAAGACCTCAGCGCTGCCGCCTGTTATCTTGATTTAACTGACTTTAAACCCTATAACGAAGTTTACGGCTTTACATCGGGAGACAGGGTCATAGTAAGTTTTGCGGAAATGCTTAAAATTTCCCTTAAAAACATCTGCGGCGCAGGCAATTATTTCCTCGGTCATATAGGCGGTGACGATTTTTACGCCTCTGTACCCGCAAATAAAATCGATTCTCTTTTTAAAGATATAGATTTATCCTTTCTGAGCATAAGAGAAAATTTTTATAGCCCGGGAGACAAATCCCGGGGCGAAATAGTAGCTTTCAACAGAAAAGGGGAAAGGGAAAAATTCAGGCTGATGGGTATTTGCGGTGTGGCTTTTTCTCCAGCCGAAGAAAATATTTTTTCTCCCGAAAGAGCTGCAGCTTTTGCCACATATCTTAAGGAAACAGCAAAAAGCCTGCG
>PWMP01000063.1 GCA_003558145.1 Elusimicrobiota bacterium | reverse complement strand
TTGCCATGCTGGCGCTTGGGAGCGGCGCGCGCGATGAAATAAGCCAGCGCTTTGCCGCAATGGGAGCAAACCGTCTATCAGTGAGCCCTGCTCGCAGGAGATTTATATCTTCCGCCGCAAATATTCCCCGTTTTACAATTGAAGATGCAAGAGCTATAGGAAACATACAGTTTGTGGAGCATGTGGACCCGAGAGTGAGCGGCAGCGTCACGGCTATATACGGTAACCGAAACACGGATACTACCCTCCGCGGGGTGTCTGTTGAATACAGGCATCTGGAAACGGAACCCGAAAGCGGCCGTTTTTTTACGGACGAAGATAATGCCTCCCGTGAACGGGTAGCTCTTATCGGAAAAACTGTCCTTAATGAGCTTTTTTCTGACAGTAATCCCATCGGGGCCGAAATAAGGATAAACCGGATAAGCTTTCGCGTTATAGGAATTCTCCCCGAGAGGGGTACTACGAGCTGGCAGGACAGGGACGACGAAATAGTAATACCTATAAATACGGCAATGTACCGCGTGCTGGGAAAACGCTACATTGACGTTATAGAAGTTCAGGTTTCAGAAGACAGGTGGATGAAATATGTAAACGCCGAAATAAACAATGTCATTTCAAGAAGACACTCACTGCCTGCTACGGACGAAGAACTCATAAGAATAAGGGATATGGTTGAAATACAGGAGGCCATGCAGGAAACAGCGCGTACTTTTTCCTGGCTGCTTGCTTCAATAGCCTTTATAAGCCTTATGGTCGGCGGAATAGGGATAATGAACATAATGCTGGTTTCCGTTACGGAAAGGACCAGAGAAATAGGCCTGAGGAAAGCCATCGGGGCCAACAGATCGGACATAAACCTTCAGTTTCTTATAGAGGCCGTTTCTGTATGTCTTGCGGGCGGCCTGCTGGGAATAATGACTGGTTGGGGCGCGTCCCGTTTAATTGCTGATTTTGCCGGCTGGTCTATGAGAGTCACTGCAGAAGCTGTACTTTTGGCGTTTGTTTTCTCTGCCGGAGCCGGTATTTTCTTCGGAATATGGCCTGCCCGCAAAGCTGCCGATCTCAATCCAATAGACGCTTTACGTTACGAGTAAAAAGGGTCACCTCGGAGGATAACGTTTTAATATTCCCACCGCTTTGCGTTACAAATAAAAAATAAATACAATCAAGCAAGCAAGCCTAATAAGCATATATAAGAGGCTTTTTTAAAAATATTTTTAAAGGACAGAATGCGGTATGCTGATAATGAGGAAAAAAAAGAAAAAGCAAAATATGAGTTTTCGGCATCGGGGCTATGCAGTTGTTGCCGCAGTCATGGTTACTGCCATTGTTTCGTCCGGATGCGGTTCCCGTACATATAAGGATGGGACTCCTTTCACATTACAACCAGGAGACCTACTTTTCCAGGATGTTAAAGGGGGTCCTTTTTTTGAAGCGGTGGCAAAAGTTACGCAGGGTTATGACGGAGCGGTAATCACGCATGTGGGTATTGCCGCGCACGATACAGCCGGCGAGGTTGTTGTTATTGAAGCCCTGCCGGAAGGAGTATCCGTAACATCCTTGGAATCTTTTTTGGGGCGAAGCCTTGATGAGGAAGGCAATCCTAAAGTGCTGATAGGACGGCTCAGGCGGCGCTACCGGCGGCTTATTAAACCGGCAATTACCGAAGCCTTTGCCCGCGTGGGAATGCCTTATAACCATCTATTTGATATAAAAGATGAAACTGTCTATTATTGCTCCGAACTGGTTTATGTGTGTTTTCGCAACACCGGCGGGGGCGAACCGCTTTTTGAGCTTCAGCCCATGACATTTATTGACCCGGATACACAGGAAACTTTCCCGGTTTGGAGTGACTACTTTGCGGAGCTTGAATCTGAAATTCCGGAAGGCATGCCCGGGATTAACCCCGGCGGTATTTCCCGTTCTTCGGTTCTGCGTATTATACATGCATACGGCACACCTACTGGATGGAAACTAAACGGGAAAATCGTGCAATGAAAGCAAAAATGCAATGAAAAAACCTCAGTATTCAGTAATAATACCGGTTTATAACCGTCAAAAACTGATAGGCAAATCGCTGAATTCCGTACTTGTACAAAGTTTATACGATTTTGAACTTATAGTTGTTGATGACGGATCTACGGACGGAACGGGCAATACCGTAAAAAATTTTACGGACAGCCGGATAAGGTACATAAGGCAGCCCAACGCCGGTCCGGCAGCCGCCCGCAACAGGGGTGTAAGAGAATCCCGGGGAAAATATATCGCATTTCTTGATTCGGATGACTGGTGGCTTAAAAATAAGCTTGAAGATACTTCAACAGCCGTAAACGAAAACCCCGGATATTTGATTTTTCACACGCAGGAAAAGTGGTACCGCGACGGCAAAGTACTTAACCAGAAAAAAAAGCATGCGAAACCGTCCGGTTATGTTTTCAAGAGGTGCCTTGAATTATGCTGTATAAGTATTTCTACGGCTGTTGTAAGAAGAGACCTTTTTGAAAAGACGGGTTTTTTTGACGAAAAGCTTCCCGCATGCGAAGACTATGACTTCTGGCTCAGGGCAAGCGTTTTCTACCCGGTCTTTCTTATAGATAAAGTGCTTACCGAGAAAGAAGGGGCTCATGAGGGCCGCCTCTCTCAAAATCCCGGCCTTGACAGGTATCGCATACACTCCGTAAAAAATCTTATTGATTCGGGTGTTTTGGATGAAAAGAAAAAAAATCTGGCATTGGAACATCTCAGAATAAAATGTAAAATATACTCTGGCGGATGTTTTAAAAGGGGCAAGCATAAAGAGGGAAACAGGTACGCAGAAATTGCCGGAGGTTACTATGGTTAAAAAAAATAGAATACTTAAGTATCCGGTTGCAGCAATATTTCTTGCCGCAGTACTGTTTTTGATAATTGTTTCACTTTCAGGGGAGGAAAATAATATGCAAAACGCCATACAGCTTCCGGAACCGCTTGGCAAGGGAGAAATTTCATTAGAAGAAGCAATTAATTTAAGAGAATCCGTCAGAAGCTTCAGCCCCGGTCCGCTTAGCCTGGAGGATGTGTCACAGCTTCTCTGGGCTGCGGGTGGCCTTAGGGTCGATACTGTTACAAGGCATTCAAGAACCTATCCTTCCGCCGGGGCTCTCCATCCGCTTGAATTCTACCTGGCAGCCGGCGAAGTTGAAGGGCTGGATTCAGGTATCTACAGGTACAATCCGGCATCTCATTCTCTTGTGCAAATAAGCAGGGGAGACGTAAGAGAGCAATTGTCACGTGCCGCTCTCGGCCAGGCTGTTATTCGGCGCGCCGCCGTTTGTGTTGTCATAAGCGCTGATTTCGCTAAAGTTGCCCCCCGTTACGGAGAGAGAGGAAGGATGCGTTATGTTCCTATGGACGCCGGACACGCCGGACAGAATATTTACCTTATGGCCGCTGCCAGGGGTTTGGGGACGGTAGCCGTGGGGGCTTTTGACGATGATTCCGTATCAAATGCGCTCGATCTTCCTTCCGGAGAAACGCCGCTCTACATATATCCCGTAGGAAAAAGCCCGGAATGAATCCTTCCGGGTCTGAAAAAATAAAAGCCGACGCCAGGATGAAAAGGGCCCGCACTGCTTACGGGCCGATAAGCGTATCGTTTGCTTTAAACGCTTTTCTTTTTCTCTTAAAACTCTGGGCAAGCATTATATCCGGTTCCGTCGCGATACTTGCCGACGCCGTACATACGTTATCGGACAGCATTACTACTGCCGTAGTTTTTATCGGATTTAAGGTAGCAGGAAAACATCCTGATGAAAAACATCCCTTCGGGCATGAAAGGGCGGAAAAAATCGCGGCAATAGTAATAGGTGTTATACTTCTGGTAGTAGCTGTTAATTTTATATTTATTTCTCTGCGCAGGATACTTACGGCTGACGCTGCCCGATTTGGCGTGGCGGCCATATGGGTTATGGCTGTTTCACTGGTGTTAAAAGAGGCTCTTGCCAGGTACTCAATAAATACAGGCCGGAAAATTAAATCTGATTCTCTTATAGGAGACGGATGGCATCATAGAAGCGATGCGCTAAGTTCCGCACTGATTCTGGCCGGCATAATTGCAGGGCGGCATCTTTTGTGGATTGACGGGGCTCTCGGCATAATTG
>PWMP01000043.1 GCA_003558145.1 Elusimicrobiota bacterium | reverse complement strand
GAAGCTCTTGGAGAGCCGGCAGTCTCACCATCCGATAACGGCTTTTTCCCGTTTCACGAACCTGTTGACGTTGAATCAGATATAGATACTTCTGAGGACATTCATGAGTTTTTCCCGTCTGAAACGCCGGTCCCGGCCGTGCCTCCTTCAGAGTAACTCTGTTGATATAATAATTTTCCGGAATCTGATTTGACACTATGCAAAAAATACATAAAATGTAAATGATTTTTAAAAGGAGGTTCCTCAATGTTTAAAAATTTGGTTTTTGTCAGTTTAGTTTCAATATTACTGTCAGGGTGTCCGATGGGTGTTCCCAGAGCGCCGCGCGCTCCCCGCGTTAGCTTAGGACCTACTATAGATTTAGGCCCTAAAATAAGCGGTCCGTCCGGATCCAAGGCTCAGCAACAGATGGCGCTTCAGGTGTCCCAATTAATGTTAAGTTATAAGGTTTCACCCGGAGGATTTTGGTTATGGCAGAAAGATTTTGAATCCGGAGAATGGACAAAATGGGATGTATACAGCGACGGCACTAAAGAAATGGAAACGGAGTTTGCTTATCTGGGTAGCTTTACTGAAGGAAGAAAATGGTGGCGCCTGGCTTATTCATCTGAAAGCGAAGATACGTATGCTGTTTTTGAAGCCCTCATAGACCATTTTGACTATAGTTTCCGGCGACTTCGGTCTAAGATAAATGATGGTGAGAAACAGGAAGTGCCCGTTCCGGAAGAAACTTTTTTACCGGTACAGCCGAAGAAACTTACGCCTGAATCAATTCAGGCAGCTACCGTAGGACAGGAAAGTGTAAATGTTCCTGCCGGAAGTTTTAATGCATCGCTGGTGCGTTTTACGACCGACGATGATGGAGAGTTGAATATATGGGTAAATCACGATGTTCCCGGCGGCGTGGTAAAATATTCTTTGTCTCACGATGGTGAAGAGATGGTGTTTGACTTGAAGGAATACGGTACGGATGCCGTAACGCTGCTGGATTCATTTTAAATTAAGAGAAAACTAAGGTAAAGGTACAAAAGGAGAAAGGAATATGGCAATTAAAGTAGGGATTAACGGTTTTGGAAGGATAGGAAGACAGGTTTTCAGGATAATGATGGAGAGAGGCGGATTTGAAGTAACTGCTATAAACGACCTTGCTTCTCCGGAGACTCTGGCTCTTCTTTTGAAATACGATTCGGTACACGGGAGATTCCCCGGTGAAGTAAAAGTTTCAGGTGATACGTTGAAAGTAATGGGGAAAGAAATAAAAGTGTTGAGCGTAAAAAATCCCGAGGAACTTCCCTGGGGCGAGCTTGAAACGGATTATGTTCTGGAATCCACCGGAGTATTCAGAAAAAGAGAACAAATAGAAGGCCATATAAAAGCCGGGGCCAAAAAAGTTCTTCTATCAGTTCCGGCAAAAGACGAAATAGACGCTACAGTAGTTCTGGGCGTAAACGATGATACAATAAAGCCCGACCACAAAATAATTTCAAACGCATCCTGTACAACTAATTGTTTTGCACCGGTAGCAAAAGTACTGCATGAAAATTTTGGAATAGTAAAAGGGCTTATGACAACCGTTCATGCATATACCAACGACCAGAATATTCTTGATTTACCGCATTCGGATATGAGAAGGGCGCGTGCCGCAGCAATTAATATAATACCCACTACAACCGGTGCAGCCAAGGCTGTGGGACAAGTTATACCTGAACTTAACGGAAAACTTGATGGTATGGCAATGAGAGTTCCTGTTGCTGACGGATCTGTTGTAGATTTCGTGGCCGAGCTTGAGAAAGAAACTAATGCGGAAGAGATAAATGCAGCTGTTAAAAAAGCTGCAGAAGGAGAGCTTAAAGGGATTCTTGAGTATACACAAGACCCAATAGTATCTTCCGATATTGTCCATCACCCTGCTTCCAGCATATTTGACTCAAAAATGACAAGCGTAATTGGCGGTAATATGGTTAAAATAATTTCATGGTACGACAACGAATGGGGCTATTCCTCAAGGTGCGTGGACCTGTTCGAAAAATTCGCAGGGACGAAGTAAAAATGCTTAAGAATCTAGACAGACTTGATGTAAGAGGGAAAAAGGTTCTTGTGAGGTGCGATTTTAATGTGCCTCTCAAAGATGGAAAAATTACGGACGATACCAGGATAACCGAAGCTCTTCCGACGATTGAAGAACTTCTGTCTAAAAATGCTGCGGTTATACTTATAAGCCATCTGGGTCGTCCCGGCGGAGAAGTTAAATCTCAATTTTCCCTTGCCCCTGTTGCAGAAAGGCTGGACCAGATTCTTGACGAAAAAGTTGATTTTTGCGGGGAAGCCGCCGGTGAGATGGCAAAACGAATGGCTGAGCAACTTCAACCCGGTTCGGTTCTCGTGCTTGAGAATCTGAGGTTTTACCCCGGGGAAAAGAACAATGACGAAAATTTTTCCCGGGCTCTTGCCTCGTTTGCTGATGTTTTTGTACAGGAAGCTTTCGGTACAGTCCATCGCCAGCATGCTTCAATGACGGGTATCCCCGCTTTACTTGAATCGGCCGCAGGCCGTCTTCTGGAAAAAGAAATTAAATACCTTTCCATGGCTCTGGACCCGCAAAAACCGCTGGTTGTATGTCTTGGAGGAGCCAAAATAGAGACTAAGCTGGGCTTGATTGAAAACATGCTTGATCGGGCGGATTCCATACTTATAGGCGGGGCTATGGCGTATACACTTTTAAAGGAAACGGGGGCGCAGATAGGAAACTCGCTTTATGATGAGAATGAGAAATCAACTGCGGAGAATATTATTAATAAGATAAAAGATAGTAAGTGTGAAATGCTTTTGCCTGTTGATCATATAGCTACTGACAGTATTGACAACCCGGAAAAAATAGAAAAAACTTCGGATGTTAATATACCTTCGGGGCTTGCCGGGGTTGACATCGGTCAGAAAACTGCAAAAATATTTGAAGATAGAATATTAAATGCTAAAACAGTTGTTTTAAACGGCCCTATGGGGATCTTTGAACAGAAAAAATTCTCCCGGGGCACAAAAGCAGTCTTCAACGCTGTTGCTAAAGCTACACAAAAAGGAGCTGTGACAATACTTGGCGGCGGTGATACGGTTTCTGCCGTAAATGCTTTTAAATTCGGCAAAAAGGATTTTTCACATGTTTCGACCGGAGGAGGAGCCAGCCTGAAGTTTCTTGAAGGCGGAAAACTCCCCGGGATAGAAGCCCTTAAAGAGCGGGCGTAGTTCAGAGGAAGAACGTCTCGTTGCCAACGAGAAGGGCGTGGGTTCGAATCCCATCGCCCGCTCCAATTTCTGTTTTAATGACGCACTTTAGTTATTACAGTGCATCCCTTTACAAAAAACTTACCCTAAATTATGAAATAATCCATAAATTAAATGTATTTACATGCAATTGCTTTTGTGCTATATTAACACTATTAATAAACCGGACAATTTTTTGTACCGGTAAAAAAATTATTTTAGCATAAGATTAACCGGAAATAAACGGGCAGCAGTCCGGAGGTAACTAATGGATATTAAAGAAATACTTGCAGCAGCAGTAAAGCATAAAGCTTCGGATATTCACATCGTACCCCGCCGTAAGCCTTTTTTAAGAATAAACGGCGAGATGAGAAATCTTAATGTTGAGCCGCTTTCATCTGAAGAAACCCAGCAGATAGCTTTCGGGATACTTCCGGAGAAACTAATAGACAAATTCAAAAAAGAGGGGGAACTTGATACATCTTTATCCGTTGAAGGAATAGGCAGATTCCGGGTTAATGTCCTTGAACAAAAGGACGGGACAGGAGCAGTATTGAGGGTTATTCCTTCCGATATACCGGAGCCTTCGGAGATAGACCTTGAAGAAACTATAATAAATCTTACGGATGTTCCCAGGGGAATGATACTTGTTACCGGTCCTACCGGCAGCGGAAAATCAACAACTCTTGCTTGTATGATAAACAGAATAAATACAAATAAGCGCCTTCATATTCTGACAATAGAGGATCCTATTGAATATGTATATCCCTCCGGGCAGAGCGTTATCACTCAAAGAGAAATAGGAAGCCATTCACAATCATTCAAGGAGGCCCTGAGAAGAGCTATGCGGCAGGACCCCGATATAGTCCTTGTGGGAGAAATGAGGGATCTTGAGACTATTTCTT
>PWMP01000046.1 GCA_003558145.1 Elusimicrobiota bacterium | reverse complement strand
GGAGAGGTCTCTTTGATACCAGGGCGCTTCCTGAAGGCACTGCACCGGCAACGGATTGAATAACCGTCACCTGGATTGCCTCTTCTATGCTTAATGAAGGAAGTATTGTCAGGATTCTTCGGGCAAGCATAGTCTTGCCGGCTCCGGGCGGGCCGGCCATAAGAATATTATGCCCGCCGGCAGCTGCTATTTCCATAGCTCTTTTAGCCATGTACTGTCCCTTTATATCCGCAAAATCCTCTCGGTAGCCGCACGAATGCTGAAACTCTTCTTCCAGATTAAGTTTAAACGGGTCAATTATACAGTCGCCGTTTAAACAATCTACAGCTTTTTTCAGGTTGTCCACGGGAATCACATCTATCCCTTCCACGACAGCCGCTTCTCTCCTGTTCCCTGTAGGAAGAAGTATTTTTTTCAGGCCTGCCTCTTTAAGACAGCGCGCCATTGGAAGAACACCCCTTACCCTACGCAGATTGCCGTCCAGAGATAACTCTCCTACAGAAGCTACATCATCAAGACGGCCGGAAGCTATTATACCGCAGGCCTGAAGTATTCCCAGAGCTATAGGAAAATCAAAAGCGGATCCTTCTTTTTTAACTGAAGCCGGGGCAAGATTCACAGTTATCCTTTTTACCGGAAATTCATAACCGGAATTTTTAATTGCCGCATTTATTCTGTTTTTACTTTCTTTTACCGCCTTGTCTCCGAGTCCGACGGTAGTGTACGATGGGAGCCCGCGCCTTATGTCAACTTCAACGCTGACAGAACGAGCGTCTATTCCGGTAAGAGAAAAACTTCTTCCTATGCTTATAGTCATGGAGTTATCTTTTCTTTTTTACTTACAGCCCGAAGGCGTTTTTTATGAGGCTGATGCAATCTCTCTGCACAGAGACAACATCAAATCTAACATCTATATCTTTTAAATTTTTTGAGGCAATGTAAAACCTGGCAAGATCCTGCAGTTTATCTCTCTTTGCCTCGTTTACAGCTTCGGCGGGACTGCCGTGAGAATCAGAACTCCTGTATTTAACTTCTATGAAACACAGGTATTCACCGTCGCGGGCCACTATATCTATTTCACCCGAAGGGCAACGCCAGTTCCTGGCAATTATTGAATAGTTTTCCGATGAAAGAAAACAGGCAGCTTTTTCTTCGGCCTTCCTTCCTTTTAAAAAGTTGTTTTTCAGAACTCTCTTTTTTCTTTCAACTTCGCGGCTTTACCGTAACGCTCTCTCATAAAGTATAGCTTTGCCCTTCTTACTTTTCCTTTTCTGACAACTTCTATACTATTTATAAGAGGAGAATGCAGGGGAAATATTTTCTCAACTCCGACCCCGAAGGCTTGTTTTCTGACTGTGAACGTTTTGTTTATTCCCACACCTTTTACAGCTATTACCAGTCCCTGATAGCTTTGAATTCTTTTTTTATCTTGACCTACTTTCCAGTCAACCCGTACTTCATCTCCGGATTTGAAATCCGGAATATTCTTTTTAATCTGTTCTTTTATTATCTTTACCATATCTGGCCTCCCGTTTTCTGAATTTTTCTATTTCCCGGTGGTCACCCGAAAGAAGGACTTCCGGAACCTTGTCACCCCTAAAAGTTTGCGGTCGCGTATAACTCGGGTAACCCAGATCTTCCTGGGAAGACTGCTCGTTACCTAAAACGCCCGGTACCAGGCGCAAAGCCGCTTCGGCAACCACCAGCGCAGGCAGTTCGCCTCCCGACAAAACAAAATCACCTATGGAAATGACCCTGTCAATATACTTTTTTACCCTCTCGTCAATGCCGGCGTATCTTCCGCATATAAGAGTTAAATTCTTTCCTGCCAGTTTACCGGCAAGTTTTCGGTCAAACACTTCTCCCGTAGGAGAAAGAAGTATTTTTAATCCCGGATTCGGGATACTCTCCAAAGCTTGTACAATCGGTTCAACCGACATAACCATACCGGGCCCGCCGCCATAGGAGGGGGCATCAACCTTTTTATGTTTATCTGATGAAAAAGCTCTTAAATCGATTACTCTAAAATCGGCAAGCCCCTTCTTGCGGGCCTGCTCAAGTATACCGACCCTGGTATACTCTCTGACTGCATCGGGAAATATAGTCAGAATATTTATAATTGTTTCTTTTTTCAAAACAGCGGTATCTAAACAAAAAACCCCTTACTCTTCAGGCGCCGCGTCAGGCTTAAGAGTAAGGGGTTTTTCTTTTTATTTAGAACCTTAACTTCTGTCAGGTTCTACTATTTCAACAGTTACTCTTTTATCGTCTTTTACCGCTGCGGCGTTTACGATTGTCCTGAGAGCTTTTATTGTTCTTCCCTTTTTTCCTATAACCTTACCTATATCTTCGGGATTTGTGGTAATTTCAATTATTGTGGTCTGTTCGCCTTCCACCTCTTTAGCATCAACGTCATCCGGATTGTCAACCAGCCTTTTTACAATTTCGATTACTACGTCTTTCATTTGTCCTCCTTTTTGCCGTGTTGGATGTCCCGTGCGAACTTATTTTTCTTCCTTTTCTTTATTTTCGCTACTTTCTTCTTCCGAAGTTTTTTCTTGTATTTTTTCTTTTTCTTCACTTTCAGCTGTTTCCTGATTATCTTCGGAATCTGGTTTTTTTATATCTTCATTAACACCAGCTGAAGCTTCGACTGATTCTTTTTCTTCAGCAGGTTTTTCATCAACCGGGCTTTTTTCTGCTGATGCCTGCTCTTTTTCTTCATCCTGGTTTTTATCTTCTGCAGTTTCGCCGGAGGGCGGCGTATCTTTATCTGCAGAATCTTCCGCTGTGTCCTTTACCGGCGGCTTTTTAGGTTTTTCCTCTTCAGGCTCAACGTAATCGCGGCGCAGTTTGTTTATTAAAGTACGGACTGTATCAGTAACCTGGGCACCGGTTTTTATAAAATATTCATACCTTTCCAAATCAATCACAATATTTGGAAACCTATCCTGAGGATGATAATGCCCAAGATAATCCAATACGCGGCCGTCGCGCTTCTTTCTGGAATCAACGGCTACAACCTTATAATGGGGATCTTTTTTTCTTCCCGCTTTTTTTAATCTTATTTTTACAGTCATTTTGTGTTATTCTATTAAAAAAATAATTATTGTCAAGCCGCCTCCCTAACGGCTTTTTTTATCCCTTTCTTTCCACGACTGCAAACAAGCAGTCCAAGTTCATTCAGCAAAAGTAAAGCACTTTCCGGCGAAGCTCTTCAAGATGCTCGGTAAACGGACGGCTTATATCCAAACCTTAGATGCTGTTCCCGCCGGGTTTCTCTTCCTCATCTTTATCCTTGGAAGGATTTTCAAATTCTTTCCTGGCTTTTCCAAAAGCCCGGGCTATTTTAGGCATCTGTTTAGCCCCGAACAAGAGGAATATAATGAGAAATATTATTACAAGCTCATTTACTCCAGGCATTTCATACCGACTCTACGGATTTAACCTCCGGTATTCTTTCCTTTAACAAACGTTCTACTCCGTTTTTAAGCGTCATCTGAGACATAGGACATCCCGAGCAGGCACCTTTCAATCGGACTTTAACCACTCCGCTCTGGTCCACTTCAACAAATTCTATATCTCCGCCGTCAGCCTGAAGCGACGGCCTCACTTCTTCTATTACCTTAGTTATTTTCTTTTCATCTATCATAATTAATATCCTTTCTCATTACAGCAACAATTTTCTTATTATATTGTTTTCGGACTATATCAAGTATTTTTAGCTTTTTCAAGTATTTTAACACCTGTGCCGGCTGCCGCCCCGGCGAGAAAAAATATCAGGCAAAAAAATACAAGGCCAGGATCTACAGGGAATATATTCCTTGCTGTTATTATTGCTATATCCGCCGATTTATCAGCAAAAACCGGTGGTGGATAATCTTTAAAAGGCCACAAAACAATAAGAGAGCCGGTTACAAGCCCGACCAGAAAGGAAAGAGTTTTGTCTCTCTTTTTATGAAGAAGATATTTCATTACTCTCACAAATACACTCAGGCCCGCAAGGCAGCCCAGTCCGAAAATTAAAAGAATCTTAAAGGAGCTTAATGAGGGGGGAAAACTGAAAAAATCTTTAACATGACCTACAACCGGCTCATAAACTCCGAGAATAAGCAAAATAAATGAACCGCTGAGGCCGGGAAGAACCATTGCCGATATGCCTAAAACTGCGCTTACAAATACCATAAGAACAGATATATGCGAAGAGGGTTCCACCGACCAGAACCTGTAAACTGCAGCAACAAGTAAAAACCCTGGCAGAATATATATGATATTTTTTAATTTTTTATTTTCTATCATATTATAAGGAATGGATACCGACATTAATATAAGCCCGGCAAAAAATGAAAGAGTAGGCGCCGGATGAAACCTGAGAAGATAGTCCATCAGGCGGGCAAGAAGAGCTATCCCCGCAACACCGCCAGCTAAGACCTGAAGCAAAAAAGCCCCGTCAATCCGTTTAAACTCTTTTCTAAATTTTGAAAGGGAAAATATAT
This sequence comes from Elusimicrobiota bacterium, assembly GCA_003558145.1. Taxonomy (GTDB): domain Bacteria; phylum CG03; class SLGR01; order SLGR01; family PWQF01; genus PWMP01. The sequence goes on along the minus strand of PWMP01000046.1, from coordinate 11,187 downwards.
TAAAACTCAGCCCGCTTAATGAATCAATAAGACGCGTATATATCCCCAGGATAAGGGCAAATGTCCCTCCGCTGACACCCGGAATTATATTTGCTATTCCGATAAGAATACCCTTTGCAAAGTTACGTATCATTTTTTGAGTTGCGAGTATTTAGTGCTTTTTTTAAGAAAAACCGCCATAAAACTGCATACAGGCTTAATTCTCAATCCCTCTTTTCGGGCTGTCAGGGCTGCTTTTTCTGCCAGCATGAATGCAATACCCCGGCCTCTCAAATTTACGGGAACAACAGTATGGTAAATCTCCATAACTCCTTTTTTAACGGTATAATTCATAGCAGCCTCTCCGCAGGAGGTTTTGATATAAAACCTCTCCTGATCCCGGTCATGTATTACTTTTTTTGTTTCTTTCATAGGGTTTTTGTTAAGGAAACGAACTTTTTATTGAAATTTTTTATTAAGTCCCCTTCAAATTCTATTCCTTCTGAACACAGTATATCTATCTTCCCTTTTTGGCCGGCCGGGCCGGAATATCCGCCGGCACGTCCGTCGCTTCTGACTATTCTGTGGCAGGGGATTTTTCCTATATAAGGGTTACGTGAAAGCAGCGTGCCCGCATAACGGGGGCTTTGAATTCCTGCCGCCCTGGCAGCTTCAATATATGTAGAAACTTTTCCTTTCGGGATGCTTTTAACTGCCGCGTAAAGTTTATCAGCCTTTATGTCCCGCACGACAATATATTCTAATGGGATTCTTTAAGAAGTTTTTCAAGAGCAGCGGAGGAGAGTATTACTATTTCTTTTCCTTCTCCCATTTTAATTAGTTTGTCTTTTTTCAGTTGTGTAAGTATCCTTGAAACAACCTCTCTTGAAGTTCCCACTATCTCGCTTAAATCCTTGTGAGTAAATATGGCCGGTATTATATTAACACTGCCTTTTCGTATACCGTATTTTTTAATTATATTAAGAAGGCAAGATACAAGGCGGCTTTTTACGTCTCCGAAGGTCATCAACTCTATTTCCAGGTCGGCTTTCCTCAGGCGACGGCACAGGGTTTTTGTCATTTTAAAAAGGATATCAGGATGCTTGCGCAAAAACTGCTGAAACTCTGCATGACTTATGGTTAAAAGAAGCGTATCCTCGACAGCCAGAGCGTTTGCAGAGCGGGGAATTTCATCTATAAGTGCCATCTCCCCGAAAAAATCTCCCTTCCCGAGAAAATCGAGTATTTTTACCTGACCCTGGCGTGACACATTATAAATTTTAACCCTGCCCTCATATACTACATAGAATATATCTCCAGTGTCGGTTTCAAAAAAAATAGATTCGTCCCTGGAATATCTTTTTTCTTTCAGGACCTCTTTTATCTTCTGGAGATCCGATTTATCCATTTCGGAAAAAAGTGGAATCTTTTCCAGAATTTCTATAATACTCATAGGATCATTTTATCTTTGAAAATTAATAATGTCAAAGTTATTATTCATTATGATATCTTAAATCCATTATGTCCGGGGCAAAGTTGCCGTAAAGTCCTATTCTGTTTTCACCGAATACTTTTATATTAAACAGAAGCCATACTTCGCTTTCATCTCCCCTCTGCCTGAACCGTATACGGGACTCCCAGCAATGCATATCCCATAAAATATCAAGCCGCTGTTCGGTGAATTCATCAAAGTTATAATAATCCTTTGTTTTAAACCTTAAAGCGGGAATCAAATCAAAAGGCCCCATATTGAACCTCAGCTGCTGATCTACATCCAGGACTTTCGGGTCAGCGGCGTGATCCGGTCTGTCATAACGGACGGTTGTCCTTGAAAATCCTCCAAGGGAAAGTTCTCCTATCCACTGTTTTGTGTAACGATCATAATAATCATACCTGTTTCTTAAATAAATACTCATTAATCCACGTATATACTCGGCTTCGCTTATAAAATCTCCGACCGGTTTTTTATCCGCTATAAAATCATATGAACTTCTTGTGGTCATTCTGAAAGGACGCCACGGCCGAAGCGTAAGCCTCCAGCCCAGAAGGCTGGTTCCGGGATCATCATAGTATCCCATTTCGGCCCTGTACCTGTAATTAGTATCGAATGTAATAAAGCCCCTGTAAACAAACCTGTTTTCAGTAAAAACAGAACCGTAATGCTTCGTTTCTTCCCTGGCATAACTGCCGTCATACCCGGCTCCGGGCGAAAAAGAAGCATAAGTACCTCTTCCCATATTAAGCCTGAAATTTCTTCTTAAATTAGAGTCCCAGTTAACATAAGAGTAATGGGCATCAGTTATTCTGTCGTAACTTCTCCTGTAATTCGCAGAACCTTGAACTATGATTCTTCTCCCCGCATTAAAAGGATAAATGCGGCCGCTAAAACCCGGCAGAGTCTGCCGGTAGAGCCTGTAAGATTCCCGGTCCAGCCCCCACCTGTCTTCTCTGTCAAAATATGCAGACAAGGCATATCCGGCTCCGGCATAGTCAAGCCCTCCAAGCCAGTAAAGACTATCAACTCCATACCTTTCTTCCCTGAAATAATCCTGTTCTATCATACGTACACTAGAGTATCTGCCGCGGTAACGCAGGGTCAGCCTGTCATCAAGGTTCTGACGGCCCGCGGCCTGCACGCGGCCCTGGCGGCTGTGTGTTTCTGCAAGATAATAAACGTCAAAATCCGTCCGGCCGCTCTCAGTTGTATACTTATGGGAAGCATAAATGCCGGGTCCGCCACGCTGCATAATTTCTAATCCGAGTCCTGTGCGCGAATTTTCAGTAAACGGGTAGGAGGCGCCCGCTCTTACAAAAGTTCCCTTTATTTTGCTTGAACCTATATCCAGGTGCCATATCAGTTTTTGTTCGCCAAGATTTCTCCAGTAATAGGGATAATAAAAAACCGGTACGCCCCTTATTACAAACAGAGCGTTTCGAAGGCTAAATCTGTCTTCAAGTTTCACGTATATACTGCTGCCCTTGAAATAATAGTGAGGAGTATCATCATCGCAGGTTGTTATTTTGCCGCGGGGAATAAAAAATTCATCGTCTCCGCGAAGTTCAAGGCTTTCGTCTTCAATAATAAGAGGAGGAGTTGAAATTTCATTTTCTTCTCCAAGTATCTCCTTTGACACTACTCTGGCTGCAAATACACGCCCGGTTGAAGTCTCAATATTATATATCATACTTGAACTCCAGACAAAGAAGAAATCTCTTTCAAAAAAAATATTGCCGTAAGCTTCTACCATGGCTTTATCTCTGGAATAAGACATTCTGTCAGCCGTCATAACCATATCTCTGTAGATTATTATAACGTTGCCTCGGGCATTTATTATTTCATCTTCACGAGCATATTCTATTTCATCGGCTGTTATCTGGACATCCCATTCTTCTTCAAATGTTTCCACATCCGCGTCAGGAGAGACTTCGGCAAAAACGACTGAATTAAAAGGATATGCGGCAATCAGCATAAATATAATTGCTGTTTTTATAAAAGTTCCGTTATTCATTTTTAACTTTAAATGTATCAAGCGCCTCGGCTACAGAGATGAACGAGCCGCATACAAGCAATGTTTCACCCGGACGCATCATTTTCTGCGCGGAGTCGTAAGCTTCCTTAAAAGTCCCGCAACTGCCGGCGTTACGGCAAACTCCGGCAAGTTTACGGCCCTCAAGCCCTCTTTCAGAGGGCGGAGTAAAAGTAAATATCTTATAAGACACCTCTTCCAAAATATCCATCATTTCCCTGTAATCTTTGTCTTTTAAAACTCCTATAACAGTAAAAAGACGGCTTTCGGGAGGCAGGTAGTGCCTGATGAATTCCGCCACCGCGCGGCACGCTGCAGGATTATGAGCTGTATCAAGTACAGCTGTTTTTCCTTCCGGCAAATTAATCACTTGCAGCCTTCCCTTAAGACAGGCGCGTTTTAAACCCTCCCTTATATCGTCGGATGACACATCAAAACCTGATTCCATTGCAGCAGCAGCAGCTACAGACGCATTAATGCATTGATGATATCCCCGCAGTGCAGGGGTCAGACCTTTAATTTCAACTTCGCCGCTGACATAATCAAAACAATAAAACCCGTCATTTTCTTTCTTTTTTATATTACGGGCAGTAAAATCCCTACCGTATTTTTTAACCGGTGCCTTTTTTTTATCCGCTTCCTGTTCAACCGCCTGCGTTCCCGAAGCGTCTATGACCGGTACGGGGCCTGTTATAATTCCCGCTTTCTCCCGTGCTATTCCTTCCTTTGTTTTTCCTAAAAATTCACTATGGTCAATATCAATTGAAGTTATAACTGCAACTCTCTTATTGAGACATACATTTGTTGCGTCCAGCCGGCCGCCCATTCCCGCTTCCATTATACTTAAACTGCATTTTTTTATATAAAAACAGAGTATTGCAGCTGCGGTAGAAAACTCAAATTCTGTCAGTTTCTCTCCGGTTTTATATTCGGCCAGTCGTATTTTACTGCTTATTTCAGAATAGCTCCCGGGTGAAATACGGCTACGATATTTTATCCTTTCCATCGGATTTTTAAAGTGAGGTGATGTGTATAGCCCCGTACTAAGGCCTTTTACATTCATGATGCTTTCCAGAAACGCACATACCGATCCCTTGCCGTTTGTTCCGGCTACGGATATAACCGGAATCTCCAGATGAGGGGAACCCATAGCCCCAAGAACTTTTTGCAAGGGCTCCAGGTCAAGCCTTATTTGGCGCAATTATTTGTTGGAGGGCTTTTTCGAAAAAAGCCACAGAAGTCTTATAAGCTCGCCGCGCAGGTCTTCCCTGTCAACAACCATATCTATCATCCCGTGATCCCGGACAAATTCGGCACTCTGAAAATCCGGCGGCAGGTCCTGTTTAATAGTTTGCTTGATAACCCTTGGCCCGGCGAAAGCTATCAGCGCCCGGGATTCGGCTATGTTTACGTCGCCAAGCATGGCAAAAGAGGCAGATACCCCGCCGCTGGTCGGATCACACATAACTGAAAAATACGGAATCCTTTCCTTGTCCAGTTTGGCTATAACAGCTGCTGTTTTTGCCATCTGCATAAGCGACAGAATTCCCTCCTGCATCCTGGCTCCACCGGAAGCTGAAACCGCTATAAAAGGTATCTTTTTACGCAGGGCGCGCTCACCGGCACGGCAAACCTTTTCTCCTACAGCTGAACCCATGCTTCCTCCCATGAAGTAAAAATCCAGGACACACAGAGATATATCATATCCACCAATTTTTGCTGTTCCGGAAACTGCGGCTTCATTTAATCCGGACTTTTTTACAGATTCGGAAACCTTTTCCGGGTACGCTTTAATATCTTTGAAACTTAATGGATCTGATGCTGAAATATTGGAATCGTATTCCTTAAAAGTTCCTTCGTCAATAAGCATTTTTATTCGGCGTCGGGCAGGAAGGCGAAAATGATAATCGCACTTCGGGCAGACCCAGAGGGAAAGCTGTAATTCCTTACTGTAAATGGAATAATCACATTTAGGACACCTTTTAAAAAGTCCGGCCGGCACATTCTTTTTTTTAGAATTCATGGTTATAGAAGAGAAATCTCCCTTATAAATTTTTTCATTTTATTGTAATCTATTCTCCTTGAAGATGAGCAAGAAATAATATTTTTCAGACACCATGCATGGGGCTGTATAATCCCGCACAGTTTTTTAATTCTGTCAACCGGAAAATCGCCCAGAATTATAATTTTACCGCTGCTAATCTCTTCCGGTACTTTTATTTCCTCATCCTGAATATTTTCATCCAGCTCAAGCTGAATAAACCCTCCAAAAGCGACTGTGCAGGTGCTAATACCGCCGGAACACCGGCTTTTAATTACTATCTCACAATTCTTCTCTTCAAGAAGTTTTTTAATATCTTCAAATTCAGAATAATCCCCCGGCATATAAAACTTAACTATTGACGGAGAAATTTTATCCAGTTCTTTTAAATTTATATTTTCTGAATCCCCGAAGTCAAGAGCTACCTCGCTGTAATCCGGAAGGAGATGCCTTATTTCAGCCGCGCGGGAAACAGAAATGGAATGGGACGACTCCGGATCTCTGTATATCGTAACATACTCTACACCGTGAATAGCAGCCCATTTGGCGTCTTCTGTATTTGTTATCCCGCATATATCTACAGCAGGCATTTGATGTTTCTCCCCGTTTTTCTTCTGCTGCCGGAGCAGCGTTACTACATCCTTCCCAGAGACTTATTAATACTTATAGCAAATTTTAACGGGGCTTTAAAGTTCTTTTTTTTTAACTTCTCTATGAAAGCTGAACCCACAATGATTCCGTCAAGGCTTTTTTTCAGGGAAGCTGCCTGGGTGGCGCTCGAAATCCCGAACCCGCAGTAAACGGGAACTCGCGAAAGTTCCCTCACGTGTTTAAGTTTAGCGGCAAGCCCGCCGCCCAGCCGCGAGCGGGTACCGGTCACGCCGTAGGAACTTACATAATAAAGAAAAGGTGAACTTTTACTGGAGATTTCTTCTATCCTTTTGTCCGGTGTGGAAGGAGCAGCAAGAAAGATATGGCCAAGTCCTGATTTTTTTATCTCCTTCTCAGTTTCTTCGCATTCGCCGGCCGGAAGTTCCGGTATTATTATTGCGGAAAATCCCGAATCAGATGCGGACTTAAGATTGTTTCTCAGCTTTCCGTCGCAAGCAAGGGGATTAAGGTAGCTCATCAATACTATGGGAATGGATACATCTTTTTTTATATCCCTGACTGCTTTAAAAATTTTACCCAGGCTCGCACCCTGCCTTATGGCCTCCCGGGAAGAATTCTGGATCACAGGACCGTCAGCAAGCGGATCCGAAAAAGGAATTCCTAATTCAAGAAAATCCGCAAGATTGCAACGGTCAAGTTCCCGGACCGTATCACTGAAAGTTTCCATATCAGGGTATCCTGCAGTCATAAAAAAACTTACGCCCGTTAGTTTTTTTCTTTTAAGCCAGTCGATTTTTTCTTTAAGTTCGTTCACTCTTATAATTTCCCTTTCAGACTTTCTTTACAACATCAAGATCCTTATCTCCCCTGCCCGAAAGGCATACCACTATGCGGTCGCCTTTTTTGAATTTATTGTTCATTACCCACCAAAGAGCATGCGAAGACTCAAGAGCAGGTATTATCCCTTCGTTTTTTGAAAGCCACCTGAAGGCTTTAAGCGCTCCGCTGTCGCTGACTGTAAAATAATCAGCGCGCCTTGTGTCTTTATAATAAGAATGTTCCGGACCTACACCGCAGTAATCAAGTCCGGGAGCCACAGAATGAGTATCTTTTATCTGGCCGCCGGATCCATAGAGGAGGTAGCTGCGGGAACCGTGAAGAACTCCCACCCTTCCATTTTTAAGAGAAGCGGCGCCGCCGGCTTCTACTCCTGTGAATTTTACATTTTTATCATTAAAAAAAGGATAAAAAAGCCCTATAGAGTTGGAACCGCCGCCTACACAAGCCACCAGATGAGTCGGCGCGGAAGAAAGCTGCTTTTTAACCTCCCTTCCTATAACTGACTGAAAATCACGGACCATTAGAGGATATGGATGCGGCCCGACACAGGAACCCAGCAGATAATAAGAATCCCGGGGAGACGAAACCCAACTTCTTATTGCAGCGCTTACTGCCTCCCTGAGTGTGCGTGTGCCCTCTTTAACGGGAATTACTTCAGCTCCCAGCAGCTTCATTCTTCTTACATTTTCCTGCTGCCGGCATATATCGACTTCTCCCATAAAAACCCGGCATTTAAGACCTGTGATAACCGCAGCCGCTGCCGCCGCAACACCATGCTGGCCCGCGCCGGTCTCAGCTATTATTTTCTTTTTTCCGGAAAACCTGGCAACAAGAGCCTGACCAACGGCGTTATTAATTTTATGCGAGCCGGTATGGGCAAGGTCCTCTCTTTTCAGATAAACATCGCAGCCGGCGCGCACGGAAAGACTCTCCGATTTGAAAAGAGGAGTAGGCCTGCCGGCAAAATCCGCAAGAAGCTTTTTTAATTCTGATTGAAACCGGGGCAATTTTTTAAGTTTTTTATAATTTATCAGAAGGTCATTCAGTGGTTCTATAAGTGTTTCCGGCACAAACCTTCCGCCATAATATCCGAAATATCCGTTTTTCATAAATTTTCTCTTTCTTTTATGATTTTTGCCATCTTTCTTATTTTCATCCGGTCCTTTATTCCGGCTGATGTTTCACTTCCGGAAGCGACATCTATTCCCGCCAGCCCTATTCCGGCCAACTGTGAAACGTTTTCCGGCGTAACCCCGCCCGCAACAAACATTTTAGTTTTTATCCCGTCCGGAATTTCCCGAAGAAGTTCCCAGTCAAACTTTAAGCCGGTACCCCCGTGAAGATGTGTTTTAACGTCACAAAGAATAAAATCCGAACATTTGAGCGTATCGTTAAATTCATCTTTCATATCAATTGTAACTTTCCTGATTAGTTTAACATTCGGAAACCTGTCCTTAATCTTAATGCAGTAATCATTATCTTCGGACCCGTGAAGCTGTATATATTCTGCTGCGGATCTTTTTATAATATCAAACAGTTTTTCCAGTTCCATGTCAACTGTCACAACAGCTGATTTGCCGGCGGCGGCCGGCGCAATATATCTGAAAAATTCTGCCGAAATATATCTAACTGACTTAGGATACAGATTAAATCCGGCAATATCCGCTCCTTCTTCAAAACACATTTTCAAGTCCTCAAGACTTGTTATTCCGCATATCTTAAGAAGTGTCATTTTCCCTCCAGCTCCCTTATTTTTCCTGCCGGGTCAGGCGCAGAAATAACAGACTTGCCTACCAGCACAGCGTCATAACCCATATCTTCCAGCTGCCGGGCACGTACAGCGCTTTCTATCCCGCTTTCGGCTACTTTTATCGTTTTCTTATCCAGCAGCGTTATCAGTTTGCCATGAACAGATTCATCTACTTTAAGGCTTTTCAGGTTTCTGCTGTTTATGCCCGTTATTTCAATTTTCTCTTCTATACCCTGCAGCTTTTCAATATCGCCTTCGCTGTGTACTTCATTCAATGCAGCCAGCCCGCACTGCCGCGCTGTTCTATTTAGTATTTTTATATCTTCCGGGCTTAATATAGATGCGATCAGGAGGACCGCATCGGCTCCGCACCCGCGGGCCAGATAAATCTGTTCCTTAAAAATTATAAAATCTTTCATAAGTACCGGTTTTGAAGTTATTTTTTTTACTTTTGTTATATCAGACGGACTGCCGCCGAAGTATATATCTTCTGTCAAAACGGATATGCAGGCCGCCGCGGCGGTATCGTAAATTTCTGCAAGTTCCTCCACGCTTTTTGAAGTAATTTTCCCTGCGGAAGGAGAACTTCTTTTTATTTCAGCTATTACTGAAAGCCCTTCTGCAGCCAGCGCCCGGGTAAATCTCTGCCCAGATTCCCCGTCCGGTTCCGGCTCAGATACAGGAAATTGTCCTTCGTCAAGCATTTGCTGCTTTCTTTTTATTATCTTATCCAACACTGTCATTTTTCCGCCGCCATATTTATAAAGTTTCTAATCATCTTAAGACCCTCTTCGGTAAGGATTGATTCCGGATGAAACTGCACTCCGTATATTTTCCTTTTTTTGTGTTTTACTGCCATTATCTCGCCGTCTTCGGAAAAGGCTTCAATTTCTATTTCGGCGGGCACTGTCTTTTTATCAATTACAAGCGAGTGGTAGCGTGTTGCTGTCATAGGATTTTTAATAGACTTAAACAGCCCGCTGCCGTTATGGGTCACAGACGAAGTCTTTCCGTGAAAAATATTTGCCGCTTGTTTTATATTCGCACCGAACGCTGCCCCTATAGCCTGGTGTCCCAGGCACACTCCCAGCAGCGGCACTTTCAGAGGATTCCTCTTAATAAGCTCAATGCATATGCCCGCTTTTTCCGGGCGACCGGGACCCGGAGATATTACCACAGCATCAGGCTTTTTTTCAAAAACAGCGGAAACCGATATTTTGTCGTTCCTGTATAGGCTTACTTTAACTCCGGGACTCCTCTGCATATAATCGACCAGGTTGTAAACAAATGAATCGTAGTTGTCAATTACCGTAATATTCATTTCTCTCCTGATATATATATAAGTTCTTCAAGTTTTTTCATAGCCCGGCCGGAATCAATTGACCGGCGGGCAATTTCCACTCCTTCTTTGAATTTTTCAGCCCGGCCGGCAACCACAAGGGCAGCCGAGGTATTAGCCAGAACTACATCGCTGAAAGCGTTTTTTTTACCGCTGAGAATATCTTTTATTGCGGCAGCATTGGTTTCGGCGTCTCCGCCTGTGATTTCTTCAATGCTGTTTTTTTCAAGCCCGAAATCATCCGGACCGACTTCATACCGTTTAACACCGCCATTCTTAAATTCGCATACGACACTCGGACCGGTAAGAGATATTTCATCCAGTCCCCCGCTTCCGTGAACAACCATAGCTCTTTTTACACCCAACTTACCCAGTACGCGCGCCAGGGGCCCGGTTAAATCCGCATTAAATACTCCCATCAGCTGAAAAGAAGCTCCGGCCGGGTTTGTCAGGGGGCCCAGTATGTTAAAAACCGTTCTTATTCCGAGCTCTCTGCGAGGCCCCGCCACGTTTTTCATGGCACTGTGAAAGATCGGGGCAAAAAGAAATCCTATTCCTATTTTTTCTATGCATGTTTTTACGCGTTCCGGCGGAAGCTGAATCTGTACACCCAGTTTTTCAAGGACGTCCGCACTGCCGCAGCGGCCCGAAACGGCACGGTTGCCGTGTTTTGCTACTCTCAGTCCGCACCCGGCCGCTACAAAAGAAGCTGCCGTTGAAACATTAAAATGATTTATTCCCGTTCCGCCGGTCGAACAGGTATCTATAAGGTCTCCCTGTATCTCAATTTTTTCGGACTTATCCCTCATAACGGAAGCTGCGGCAGTTATTTCCTCTACCGTCTCGCCCTTGCATCTCAACAGAGAAAGAAAAGCTCCTATAACGGCGGGATTAGCATTTCCGTCCATTATTTCCCCCATAGCGCCGCTCATCTGTCCGGCTGTAAGGTCTTTTTTCTCGATAAGAGTCTCTATACATTGCTTAACTATCATCTATCCTCCTTTTTTGCCGCCCGGCTGTCGGTTTATTCTGCCCGCCTCCGGCCATATACAGAGCCTGCAGAAGAGCGCCGGCTTTATTCATGGTTTCGTCATATTCT